>JAOZQN010000441.1 GCA_029932195.1 Bacteroidales bacterium
ATGTGTATTATATTAATATCCAGATAATTATACGTTTTATATAATTAAAAAATTGAATTGTTCTATTTGCTTGTAATCTATTGATATTTAATAGTTTATCTCTTTTAATTTTTATGTAAAGCTAAGTATTTGATATATAGTATTTTCTAATTTTCTAATAAAAATATATAATTAAAATAAAGTTACAAGATGCTTATTAGCTTTATATAGTATTAAATTATATAACTGTCTTATTACAAGTTAAATATACTTAAACTCTTAGTTAAAGTCTTATATTATACAAATGTAGATAATAATAAGGGTAATGTAAGATATGTTTCTTTATTTGTAAATAAGTTAAAGTAAAACTAGAACGAATATAAGTATATAATAAATTACAAAAATTAAGCCAAAAAACTAAAAAAGAAAAAGAAACAAGACCGCTACAAATGTAAATTGTGCATGAATTACATTTGTAACACGTGTTTGTTGCCGATTTTATTTATTTATATAATTATATTGTTAAAATTTTATTTGCTTTTAATATTTATTTTTTATATATTTGTAACCTAATTTTAAATTTGTAATTATGAAAAATAGAGTGAAAAAAATAATTGACAAAAAACAATTATCATCTTCTAAATTTGCAGATATAATTGGTATTCAGCGTTCAAGTGTTTCACATATATTATCAGGACGTAATAAAACAAGTTTGGATATTGTAAAAAAAATACTCACTAAATTTAAAGATATAAACCCTAATTGGTTACTTTTTGGAGAAGGTAAAATGTATAAAGAGGAAAACATTGCTGTTACAAATGTAAACACAGCTACAGATTCACATAAAAAAGATGTGAAAGTGGAGTCTCCGAAATTAGAAACTGATAATGAATTATTACCCGAGCAAATTAAAGAAAAAGAAAATGTTGATACAAATGTAAACAAAGAAAGCAGTGTAGTCTCCGAACCTACTGTTATAAAAGATAGTAAAAATCCGGATAAAATATTGATTTTATTTCCTGACAACACCTTCTCTACTTATAATTCTAAATAAAGTTTTTATTTTTTTCACAGTTACCAATACTATTCCTTTTAAAATTAAGAAATCTTCCGTTAGAAATAAATATTTACACAAATAATTAAGATTTATTTCTATCAAATTATCTATCCAAAATTCCGTAATTTTATTAAAAATATTGAACTCTATTAGTTTTTATTATACAAAACAGCTACTTTTATTGAGTATATAAACAACTAAAAACATATATTACTGATAATCAGTGTTATATGTTTTTTTTATTAATGGAACATTGCTTTTTCTGTCTTTTATACTTAAAATAATGTAAAGTTAGCTTGATTTTCACCGTTGTTAGTGGAATTAAGAGCCTTAGAATTAAATAATTAAAATATTAGAATACATATACAAATAACATTAAAATATAGAGTTAAGCTAAAAGTAGGAAAAATCTAAATAATAAACACATGGCACTGACATTTTGTCGTGTTTGCTTTACACCGAAAATAATTAGACAATTTTGCTAATTCTTTTAGCAAAAAAATAAGCTTTTTAATACGATATAATTAAAAATAAAATATCTTTGTGCCGAATAAAAATATGATTTGAGTGTGTAATAATTGGAGCTTTTAGCTGTTGGCAGTTGCCTTTTAGCTTCGCAAAGCGACAAAAAACTAAACCAGTAGCCAATATCTAAAAGCCAATAGCCCCTATTTATAGATAAAAAAATATAATTTAATACCATTTTTTTTATAAAATAAGCCTAATTTAAAACTGAAATTATGTATAAAATTTTCATCAAACCAATATTTTTTCTCTTTAATCCAGAAACTATTCATGGAGTTGTCTTCTTTTTTCTGAAACTTCCGGGAATGAGACAGTTAATAAAATTATTTTTTTCTTACGAAAAAGAACAATTATCTGAAAATATTTTCGATTTAAAATTTAAAAATCCAATTGGACTTGCAGCAGGGTTGGACAAAGATGCAGAAGTTTTTGATGCCATTGGAGCATTCGGATTTTCATTTGTGGAGATAGGAACTGTTACTCCAAAACCACAACCAGGAAATCCTAAGCCAAGATTGTTTCGCCTTAAAAGAAATAAAGCACTTATTAACAGAATGGGCTTTAATAATAAAGGCGTAAAATACATGGTAGAAAAACTCAAAAAACGTAAGACTGATATTATAATAGGAGCAAATATTGGGAAAAATAAAATCACGCCAAATGAAGAGGCATATAAAGATTATGAGATTTGTTTTAACGAATTGTTTGATTTTGTAGATTATTTTGTTGTAAATGTAAGCTCACCAAATACACCAAATTTGAGAGCTTTGCAAGAGAAAAAGCCTCTAACAAATTTGCTTTCAAAATTAATGGTTCTTAATAATGAGAAGAAAAATCCAAAACCATTGTTGCTGAAAATAGCTCCAGATTTAACAAACTCTCAGTTAGATGATATTGTAGAAATTGTAGAAGTTACAAAAATTAGTGGTATTATTGCAACAAACACAACCATAGAACGCACAAATATAGATTATACAAAAGAAGAAATTGAGCAATTTGGAAATGGTGGATTGAGTGGAATTCCTGTAAAAAACCGTTCAACGGAGGTAATAAGATACTTAAACAGAAAATCTGATGGGAAAATGAAAATTATTGGAGTAGGAGGAATTTCTAATGCTAAAGATACTAAAGAAAAATTAGATGCGGGGGCAAGCCTCGTGCAAATTTACACTTCGTTTGTTTATGAAGGACCTGCAGTTGTAAAGAAAATAAAAAAAGGATTGATTAATAATTAGATTATTTATAAAATTATATAATTAATATAGTGTAAGTTTACGTTCCAAATTTTGCAAAGTAAAAAAACAAAAATTCTATTTTGGGCATTTTTCACGAGTGCCAATTTCGGCGTTACTTTTGAATTTTTTAAATATTAATTTACAAGAGTAAACTTTAATTATAAAATTACAAAAAAGCCTTGAACTTAACACTCGTAAAAATGCCCTATTTTGGATAAATAATAAAATTATAGAACAATTTACAATTACTTTGCAAAACTTGGAACGTGAAACCTGCAACCTGTTACACTCTCAAAATCCATAATTATCTAATCTCTAATCTAAAATTTAGAATCTAATCAAATTTCGTATAACCACTGATGCACAAATACTTCCAAAAATTGAAGGCAAGTAGGATACCGTTCCATTAATTGTTTTTTTATTTTTTTCATTTATAGTAATCTCAGAGCTTTTATTTATTTTTTCCGAAGAAAAAACTGCAGTTATTCCTGTATAAATATTTCGCCGGTGGAGACGCTTGCGAAGGACTCTTGCCAAATAACAATTGTAAGTTTCAGAAATATCAGCGACCTTTATTTCGCTTGGGTCAATTTTTCCACCTGCTCCCATAGAGCTAACAATTTTCAAATTGTTGTTTAAAGCTAATTCTAACAATTCTACTTTTGGCAAAAGAGTATCTATCGCATCAACTACGTAGTCAAAATCTTGTTTTAAAATTTTGTTCATTTCCGAAGCAGGAATATATTCTGAAATAACATTTATTTTTATTTCAGGATTAATATCCAATAATCGTTTTTCTAGAACGTGAGCTTTTTTCTGGTTGTTAGTGCTTACCAATGCTTGGATTTGTCGGTTTCTGTTAGAAGGATTTATAGTGTCTCCATCTACAATTGTCATTTTTCCAATTCCCGCACGACATAGTTGTTCACAAGCCCCCCCTCCTACTCCACCAAGTCCAACTATCAGTATATTAGCATTTTGCAATGTTTCTAAATTCTGTTCTCCCAATAAAAGTGAGGTTCGTTCTTTCCAATTTTCCATTTTATTTTTTAATATTTAACAAATACTTCCATATCTAAAAAAGAAGCTACCCACATAAGGTTAGCTTTGACTATCAAGACAACACGTTTCCAAGTCCTATTTTTATTGCCTTTGGCAATAAAAATAGCACGTTGGAAAGTGTTGAATATTTCAAAATTGAAGTTTACCTATGTAAATGTGCATTTTAAAAGTAACATGCCGTAAACATTTGGCACTCGTAAAAAACTCCCTTAAAAACATGGAAGCATTTAGGAAACTCGAAAAAATAAAATAAAATTCTGTATCTTTATTTTTTCTTGTCCCCTTTATTTTCTAATCTTTTTTTCTAATAGATTCAACATATTCTTTTCCTTTTTCATAAGCTTCTTCAAAAATTTCGTCTCCTTTTCCTATATTAAAATCTATAAGTTGAACACCTTGTTCAAAATTTCCGATAAAAACTTGTCCAAGAGCATAAGTTGTAGCCCCCGACATTACTGACATTGCAGCCCCTCCAAGCAGTGTGCCTACTCCTGGTATTGTTTTTATCAAACTGGCAGTTCCTCTCGCAAGACTTCCACCAGCAATTGCCGATACGAGTGTTTTTCCTTGATTTTCATGAAAATCAACTTCGTAAAGAATACACAACTGACGAAGCATATCTATCTGAATAGCAGTTACTCCAATTGCATCAATTATAGGTAACGGAACTGTTCCTGCTCCCATAGCCCACATAATATGATTTCGTATTATTTTTTCTGCATCAACTCTTCTTTCTGTTTTTGCCAGCTCGTTTTTTTTATTTTTTTTTAATATTGCCATCTTGTAAGTGTTTAGTAATGAATAATGAACAATGAATAATTTTGCTTATGCCTTTGAACAGCATAATATCAAAAGTAAAAGTATTGTTTTTATTTGTAAGCTAAGTAAGTGCTTAGTTTTAAGTGTTTAGGTTTTAATTAGCTTTCGCCTGATAATAAATATATTAGAAAACAAAAAAGTATTCTTTATATCTGTTTACTGAAGTAAGTAGATTGACAATTTTAAATTTACGATTTACGATTGGTTTACACTTGATAATCAGGAGTAAACTAATTGTCAATTATCCATTTTAAACTGTCCATCTACTTAATTTAAGTATTTATGGTTTAATTAGCTTTCGCCTGATAATAAGCATATTAGAAAACAAAAAAGTATTCTTTATATCGTTTACTTATTATAAGATAAAACCTTAAACTTTTAGGGTAATTTATTTGCCTGCAAATTTACTAAAAAAAAACAGAAAATGTATTATCGTTTAATAAATTTTAATACTTTTTCAAATATTAAAACTAAAGTTTCGGAGTTGTAAACACTTGAATATCAATGGATAAGTAGAGTTG
>JAOZQN010000041.1 GCA_029932195.1 Bacteroidales bacterium
CCTTGTATTTATTTGATATATAAATTGTTATCTATTTCCGTCCAGACACTAGTTATATCAATTTTTTTGGCGTTTTTCACGAGTGTCAAGTTCAAGGCTTTTTTGAAATTTTAGAATTGAAGTTTACATCTGTAAATGAGTATTTTAAAATTTCAAAAGTAACGACGAAATTGGCACTCGTGAAAAACGCCATTTTTTTCTTATTTTTGTAGCGATAAATTATAATAATAAAAATAGAACTTGAATAAAATATATTTTTTTTTACCTTTGTAAAATTAAGTAATTCTATTTTTTTATAGAATATCTTAAAAACTAATTTATAGATATTATGGAAAATATAAAACCAGAAAAGAAATATAGCGTAAGTAAAGCTCTTGCAAATGCCTTGAATAATTCAGAATTGTTATTAGTGCATTCTACTGAATATGGATTAGATATAGAAAAAGAGCATATCAAAGTTCTTACAGATGCAAAAGAGGCTTACGAAAATGAGCAATGGACAAAAGAGGTAGAAATAGAATTTTGGATGGTTTACAAACAGTTATCTAAATTAATTTATCCTGTTACAATAGACAGTTTAAATGCTGCACAGGAAACAGAAATTAGAGAGCCAACAAGACTACAAAAACTTTTTAAAATAGAAAGAAAACAAACAGTAGCTCGTCGGTCTGTAAAATTTCATACAATATTTGCAGTCTCAACTATGTTTATAATGCTTTTTATACACATATATTTTTCTATTGGCACAATTAGGCTCAACCGAGTACAAAAATGTAACGAAAGAATTTCACAAATAGACCTTCGTTACGACGAACTTATGCTTATAACTGGCACTGATATGCAAAATCCAAGTGCCGAAATAGAACGAACACGCCTTGAAAACGAACTTTATGAAATTAATGATGAAAAGAAAAGTAATATAAAATTACTTGACGAGTGGTTACAAATTTTTAAGAGAACATTTCTTCTAAATAAAAAAGAAGAAGAAAAATATAACCATGATGAGCTTGAAGATGAGTTTACTCCCATGTTGCCCGGAGAACAAATGAATAGTACTATTGAAACAATACAAGAGGCTCAAAATTATGCACTTATACTTGGACTTTATATTCTGCCATTATTTTTTGGACTTCTTGGAGCAATAGCTTTTGTTTTACGAGACCTCGTTTTACAAACTAAAAAAATGATTTTTTCAAAAGAATCTAATCTTAATTATACTCTCAGATTAATACTTGGAACACTTGCAGGTCTGGCAGTTGGACTATTCTGGAGCGATATTCAACAACAACAAAGTTTTATGATGATAACTTCATTAAGTCCACTTATTGTTGCATTTCTTGCAGGATTGAGTGTAGAATACGTATTCTCTGGAATAGAGCAAGTTATTAGCAATTTTATAAAAAAAGGAGTTAACGGAAAAAATGAGAAAAAATAGTTGTTCGTTGTTGGTGCTTAGTTACGCAAAGCGATGTAAACCAGCAACCAAAAACTAACAACCAAAAACTAACAACCAACAAAATAAACCAATAAATTAATAAACCAATGAACATTAAAAAAGCAGGTTTCAGCACGAAACTAATTCACGCAGGAGAAATTGATGATGCATTTGGAAGTGCAGTAGTTCCAATTTATCAAACATCAACTTTTAAGTTTAAAAACGCTCAACATGGAGCAGATTGTTTTTCAGGCAAATCTGATGGATACATATACACACGTATAGGAAATCCGACAATAAATGCACTGGAAGAAAATATTGCCGCACTTGAAAATGGTTTTGGAGGAATTGCTGTAAGCTCAGGAATGGCTGCCGTTACAACTATTTACATGGCATTGCTCGGAAAAGACCAACACATGATTGGAACATCATCAGTTTACGGACCTTCGAGAGGAGTTATGGAAAGAGATTTTGCTCGCTTTGGTGTAGAATCTACTTGGGTAAACACCGCAAATGCAGACGAAATAAAAGCTGCAATACAACCTAATACAAAAGTTCTTTATGTAGAAACACCTTCTAATCCTACAATGGAACTTACTGATATTGAGGAGTGTGTAGCAATTGCAAAAGAACATAATTTAATTGTTGTGGTTGATAATACTTTTTCTACTCCATTATTGCAGAAGCCTTTGGACATGGGAGCTGATATTGTTTTTCATTCAATAACTAAATTTATTAACGGACATGCAGATGTTGTTGGTGGAGTTATAGTTGTAAAAGAAGAAAAACTTTACAAAAAAGT
Organism: Bacteroidales bacterium; assembly: GCA_029932195.1. Classification (GTDB taxonomy): domain Bacteria; phylum Bacteroidota; class Bacteroidia; order Bacteroidales; family JAOZQN01; genus JAOZQN01. The sequence goes on from JAOZQN010000041.1 coordinate 2,238, forward strand.
TCGTCAAACTATGGTTTACATGGGAGGAAACATGGACCCACATCAAGCATTTTTGGTGCATAGAGGAGTAAAAACTCTTGCAGTTAGAGTAGAGCGTGCTCAAGAAAATGCAATGAAAGTTGCCGTATATTTAGAAAATCACCCAAAAGTTGATTGGATAAAATATCCTGGACTTAAATCGCACCCACAACACGAACTTGCCAAAAAACAAATGACTGGATTTAGCTCAATGATTAGTTTTGGTGTAAAAGGTGGACTCGACGCTGGACGAACAATTATGGACAATGTGCAGTTAGCACTTCTTGCCGTATCGCTTGGTGGAGTAGAAACTCTTATCCAACACCCTGCTTCTATGACTCACGCAGGAATGAGCAAAGAAGCTCGTGAACAAGCAAATATCACCGACGACCTTGTTAGATTTTCGGTAGGTATCGAAGATGTAGAAGATATTATTGCAGATTTAGAGCAAGCATTAGCAAAAATCTAAATAAATCTTTTTTTCGGAAGTAATTAAAAAAACATGCTACTGTTAGTCTTAGGCAAATTAAAATTAATAATTAGCCAATTTAAGCGAAGTTATTTTTTTCTTTAACAATTCAAAAAATGTGAGAATATCGGGAATATTTGAACCTTTCTTGAAGCAGTTAAAGATTTTTTGCGAATAAAGCAAAAACCGAACAAGTTTAAATGGGTAATTATTTATTTTAATTTGCCTTATTGTTATAGGCTTAATAGTAGCATTTTTTTTAATTTACTAATTATAATGGATTTTGTTGAAATTGCAATTTGCTAATTAATAGTTAATTATATCGCAAATGTTTTATTTGAGATAGCGTTAAAATCAAGAAATAGTCCGAGACAGTCAGCGGGTGACTTTAAGTCACCCGCTGACTTAACGAGTAAATTTAAAATTTTCTAATATACTCTTCTATATTATTAAAATTTATAACAAATCTGATTTTTTGCCAATAATTATCTGTAATTGCGTCGTTGTAATCCCAAATTTCTTTTGAGGCGTAGAGTGGAAAATAAATTTCAAATCGGTCTTTTACAAAAGCAAGCATAAAACCAGCTTCATAAGCAATTGGTTCAATAGTAGTATTATAGCTATTAGAATATAAAGCAAAATTAGAATAAACTTTTATAATAGGAATTTTATATATTGATGATTGAATATTTGTAGCAACAAGCATTGGTGTAAAATTATTTGAAGTATGAAGACTAAAACCTCCATAATTTTGAATAAATTGTTGTGTGAAAATATTAGATTCATTTGTATATCCACCTTCTCTACTCAAAAAAGTATAATCATATTTATAATCGGTGCTTCCCGAAACTCCACTTAAACTAACATTTGTGCCAGCAAATAAACGAATGTCTAAAGCCGAACTCATTGATGTATAATGAATTCTGTAATTTCCTTCTGTCCAAACACTATAAAATTTATTGTTAAAATCTGCATTAAAAGTAAAATCGTAAGGACGAAAAAGTGAGTTTTTTGTCAAACTATATTTTACATTAAATAGATAATTATACGTATCTATTCCGAATAATGAAAATGGAAAATAGTAGTAAGCAACTTTGAGGTGTTTGTCTGTTTTATCGCTGTTTTTTAAGTTGTTGAGTTTAAAATCTACTTCTGTTTTTATACGTTGCTGATTTTCTGAAACAGTAGAAAATCCTGCTATTCCATTAAAAGTTTCATTTGTTCTATATTGCTGAAGATGAATCCTATATGTTATGTCAGGAAAATGATTGTATCCATACATTTTGTAGCTAAAATTTGCTTCTCCAGCAAAATGTCCTGTAAAATTTCTTGTAAAAAAAGTATTAGAAAAGCTATACATTGGCATTAAATAATACTGAAACTTTCGTTGAGGTAGCTGATAGTTATGAACTAACAACCCGAGCATTAGTTTATTTTGATTATTCCAACCCATTACTGGCAAATAATTTATATTTATTTTATCAAAATTATTAAAAGATGAACCAAAATTAAAATCCAACGGTTTTGTGTTTTTGAACAGCCCTTTTGTGCGTGCGTAATTGTTGTAACGGTTAAAATCTAAAGTTGCAAAATCGGCATCTAAAATTACTTTATTATAATTTCCCTCGGGCAGTTTTATTTTTTGCTTTTTACGAGAACCTTCATACCATTCTGTAAATATGAGAGTTGTATCATTGTAGCCCGAAATTACAAATGGCGAGTTTATTTTGCCTTTATTTTTCACAATTAAAGCCCCCTGCCCCAAAGGGGAGTTTTTGTATTTTATTTTGTAATCCGATTTTTTGCGAGAGTTAATAATATCATCAAAAAACCAGTCTAAATTTTTATCGGTATTTTCTCTAAAATGATTTTCTAAATCGTTTGGTTGAGGGTGTTTAAATTTCCATTTTTGATAAAAAGATTGCATAATTTCATCAAACTTTTCTTTACCAAGATATTCTTGTAGAAGATAAAAAGCAACTGGGGCTTTACAGTAAGCAATTGAAAAATAACTTATTCCAGAGTAATCCAAAGAATGTGAATTAATTGGTTGGTCTATTGATAAATGTGCAGTAATATCGTAGGCAAATTCTTTAATAAAACGATAAGGAGTTCGGGACAGGTTCATAAATTTATTAGATTTTGGAGTAGTGCCACCAAAAAAGTCTCCAAAATTACTTTCAGGAAATTTTTGCTCCATATAACGAACTTCGTAAAACGAATTAAGTCCCTCATCTAAAAAAGGATACGCCCTTTCATTAAAACCTAAAATTCCATAGAACCAGTTATGCCCAACTTCGTGCATAATAACTTCTTCCAAAGATTTTTTATCGTCTCCCGCACTAATAACTGTGATTGTGGGATATTCCATGCCTCCGCCAGCACTCAAAGCTCCTTGCACAGCAGTGCAATTTTTGTAAGGATAATCGCCAACCCATTGAGAATATTCATAAACAGCATCGTTTACGTAGGTTACAGCATCTTCCCAAAGATAAAAATCTACAAACATTGTCCAACTAGTTATTTTTTTATCACTATTTGCTAATTTTACTTCGCTTTTGTCCACAAAATATTCTTTGTTTGCAAACCACGCAAAATCATGGATATTGTTTTCTGTATATCTTATATTTTTATATTCTTCTTTTGATGGGTTTTCAATATCAATTCCTCTCAGATTTGTTTGATTCAAAGAATCTAACCAAGCAAGTTCTTCTATGTTTTGCAAATTTCCCGTAGCACCTACCACATATTGTTTTGGAATTGTTATGCTTACATCAAACGAGCCAAATTCAGAATAAAATTCTCCTTGATTAAGATAAGGCATTTCGTGCCAGCAAACCCCCAGCCCCGAAGGGGAGTAAGAATATACAGCAGGTTTTGGATACCACTGTGAAATTTGATAACTTTGCTCATCATGTCCCATACGAGAAATATCTCCAGGAAGTTTTACATAAAATGGAGTTGTTATTTTTAGAGACTCTCCAGGCAATAGTGGTTCATTTAATATTAGTTTGCAAATATCAATATGTTTTTTGTGAGGCTCTATTAATACTTTTTTATCATTAATTTTAAAATCAAGAGAGTCTATGTAGCCACCTATTTTTTTATAATTAAAATATAATTTTCCACTGCCATTTGTTGCCATTTGTTTGGCAAGAGCAGTTTTGTTATTTTTATAGGCATTTGCCCAAAGGTGAAAATAAATAAACTCCAAAGTATCTGGCGAATTATTCACGTATTCAACTGTTTCAAAAGCAGATAAGCTGTGTTCTACATCGTTGAGTTTTACTTCTATTTTATAATTCACCTCTTGTTGAAAATACTTTTGTGCAAAAAGTTGAATTGATAATAATATTATTACTGTTGTTAAAGCTGTTTTTTTCATAGTAAATAGTGGGACAAAAGTTTCTTAATAATAAAGAATATATAATGTATTGATAATAAGGTGTGAACTAATTGTTAATTGTTCATTATTCATTGTTAATTAACTTATTTAAAGTTTTTTGCAAAGTTATTATTTTTTAGTGAAAAAATAAAATATTGATATTAAGCTTTGGTTATTTTGATTTTAAATATTCATTAATCAATATACTTGTTTTTTTTATTAAATATATATATCTTTGTAAATTATATAAATTCATAAATTATGAAACAAAGACTTGCACTTGGAAGCTAGGAGTTTTCAGAAGTTGTAAATAATGATTGTATTTACGTAGATAAAACTGAAAATATTTAACAATTAACGGCAAGAGGAAAATATTATTTTCTTTCTCGTCCCCGTAGATCTGGTAAGTCGCTGCTTGCTAGTGCTTTAAAGGAATTGTTTTTGGGAAGCAAAGAACTGTTTAAAGGATTGTGGATTTATGATAAATGGGATTGGCAAAAAACTTATCCAGTAATAAAAATTTCGTTCTCTATAAATGTCATACAATCAGCTTGGTTTAGAGAGGGTGATAAACAAAGAGTTGGATAAAATTGCAAAACCGTATAACATAATTTTAGAAGAGGAAACAAGTGGAGATAGATTTGAAGAGCTAATTATTAAATTATCGGAAAAAAGACCTGTCGCAATTATTATTGACGAATACGATAAACCAATTATTGACTATCTGGACGAGTTAGATAGGGCAGAAGAAAATCGTAAAATATTAAAAGATTTTTATTCTGTTCTCAAAGATTTAGATAAACAGATAAGGTTTTTTTTCATAACAGGAGTGTCAAAATTTAGTAAAATCTTTATTTTTTCGGACTTGAACAATCTTGTAGATATTACAATTGATGAGAATTATTCACAAATAGTAGGCTGGACAAAAGAAGAGGTTGAGAAAAATTTTCCCGATTACATTAACGAAATTGCTGAAAGGTATAAAGATATTTTTCCAGATATTATGTTGGAGATGAAAAAGTGGTATAACGGCTATTCGTGGGACGGCATAACAAAAGTTTACAATCCTGTTTCGTTAATGAATTTTTTTCAGAAACGTGTTTTTGGAAGCTACTGGTTTGCTACCGGTACACCCACAATGCTGATGGATATTATAAAAACCAGACAAATTACGGCTTTTAATATTGAAAAACTATATATATCTACCGATATTCTCGATAAATATGATTTTAATAATCTAAATTTTAAATCACTTTTATTTCAAACGGGCTACCTAACTATAAAAAACTATGATACTGCTTATGGCGAATTAACACTTGGTTATCCGAATAAAGAAGTTGCAAAATCATTTTCTATTCATATTCTTTCTGCGGTAACATTAGACAGATTAGACGATACCGATAGTTTATTGCACAGAATAAGACGAAGTTTTTTGAGTAACGAAATTGAAAAATTTATTGATTACATTAATATTTTATTAAAAAATATTTCATATACCATTGTAGATAAAAATAAAGAAAATTATTATCATTCTATTTTCTTTTTGATAATGAAATTGTTAGGTTTTAATATTGAAGTAGAAATAAAAACCATAGACGGCAGAATAGATGCTGTAATTCATACAAAAGATAATATTTTTATATTAGAATTTAAAATAGACCAGTCGGCAGAAAAAGCAATCCAACAAATAAAAGATAAAAAGTATGCACTAAAATATAAAGATGATAAAAAACCTATTTTTTTAATAGGAATTAATTTTGATACCAATAAAAAATATATCAACGATTATAAAAATATTCCATATAATTATTAAACATGAAACGAAAAAAATACGAGGATATTTCTTGCAATAATTGTCAATTAACACATTTGTCTGTATTTAAGCACCTTACTCAAGACGAGTTAGATGTTTTAAATTTTGAGAAGGGATGTAATCATTACAAACGTGGAAATATAATTTTCCACGAAGGTAATAAAGGAAATGGAGTTTATTGCATATATAAAGGTGTTGTGAAATTATACAAAACAGGAATTGATGGCAGAGAACAAATTATCCGATTTGCCAAAGACGGCGATATTATAGGATTTCGTTCTGTATTAAGCAATGAATCAGCCTGTTCTACTGCAAAAGCAATAAATGACGTTTCGTTATGTTTTATTCCTGCCAAAACATTCTATACTTTGGTGCAAGATAACAGGAATTTTTCCTTAAATTTAATTCAACTTTCGTGTAAAGAACTTGGTGAAGCAAATAAATTTATTTTGGACTTGGCTCAAAAAAATGTGCGAGAAAGACTCGCCGAAGTTTTATTGCTTTTGGACGAAACATTTGGTAGAGATAAAGACAATGTTCTGCAAATTAACCTTACAAGAGAAGAGATAGCAAATATTGTAGGAACTGCAACAGAATCTACAATTCGCTTATTATCAGAATTTAAGAAAGATAAATTAATTGAACTCAACGGACGAAATATAAAAATATTAAAAATGAAAGAATTACAGAGGATTAGCGATGTGTATTAAATCAGTTTTTACTATTTAAGTTTTAATTGGTTGATATTCAATAATTAATTCTTTAATAAAATTATTTAAAAACACAGTAAGTAAAAATAATAACATCACATACTATTTGTTATACTAAAAAAAGAATGTTATGAATTTACAATATATTACAGATAGTTTAGGGGAAAGAAATGCAGTTCTTTTGTCTATGATTGATTGGAATAAAATAGAAAAAGAACGACAGGAATTAGAAGAACTTCGTAAATACAAAAAAATAAATATAGCTTTGGCTAAATTACAAAAAATATTAAACCTTACTAATGAGATAGATAAAGAAAAAGCAAGAATAGAACTTTCTAAAATGATACCAAAAGATGAAAGTGCTTCGGTTATTCCAAAAATAGGCTGGGGCTATCATGACGATTTAATTCAAACAGGAACTTCTTTTAAAATTACACCATATTTTTCTACAAATAAGAAAATCAGTTTTTTCGATTTGTATAAAAACCTATTAAAAATATCAGATTATAAATTTATGGATAGTTTTATAGAAGGTTTTGATATTATTCTTGCCGAGAATCCAGAAGAGATAAAAATAGGTATTTTGCCTGCAACTGAAATCGCAAATAAAACAAAAGCAATTCATATTAATTTCAAAATTATTATTTGAAATTTTATTTTTATTATTTATAATCTAATTTTAATACCAATAATAAAAAAAAAAGATGAAAAGAGGAATTTGTCTGAAATGTGGAAAAAAAACTTATCTTGAAAAACATCATGTTTTACCCAAAAATATTTTTAAAGAAGATGGCGAAATAGTTGATTTATGTTCAAATTGCCATACTGAATACCATCAAAAACTTGGACGTAAAAACTTAAAAAATCCAGAAATTAAATTTCATTTAAAGTTTTGGTATAAATGGTTTTATGGAGCAATTATTTTAATTCTAATTTTTCTTTCTATACTATTTTTCAACTAAAAATAATTCAAAAAATATTATGAAAAATTTATTAATTACTGGAGCGGCAGGTTTTATTGGCTCACATGTTTTAAGATTATTTGTAAATAAATATCCTGATTATAAGATAGTTAATTTAGATAACCTTACTTATGCAGGAAATTTAGAAAATATAAAAGACATTGAGCAAAAAGAAAATTATATTTTTGAAAAAGGAGATATTTGCGACAAAGAATTTGTTGAGAATTTATTTGACAAATATAAATTTGATGCAGTAATTCATCTTGCCGCTGAATCTCATGTAGATAGGTCTATAACTAATCCTATGGAATTTATAAATACCAACATTATAGGAACAGTTATTTTGCTAAATGCAGCTAAAAAACAATGGAACAATAATTTTGAGAACAAATTATTTTATCATATTTCTACCGACGAAGTTTATGGCTCGCTTGGAGCGGAAGGACTTTTTACGGAAGAAACTTCTTACGACCCAAAAAGTCCGTATTCAGCTGCCAAAGCAAGCTCCGACCACTTGGTGAGAGCTTATAACAATACCTATAAAATGCCAACCGTAATTTCTAATTGCTCCAATAATTATGGCGGGAATCAATTTCCCGAAAAGCTTATACCTTTGGCAATCAATAATATAAAAAAGAGTAAAAATATTCCTATTTATGGCAAAGGAGAAAATATTAGAGACTGGCTTTACGTTTTAGACCATGCAGTTGCGATAGATACAATTTTTCACAAAGGGAAATCGGGCGAAACTTACAATATTGGAGGTAAAAACGAGTGGACAAATATTGACCTAATAAAAGAACTGTGCAAAATAATGGACAAAAAATTAGGACGAGCACAAGGAACTTCCGAAAAATTAATCACATTTGTAAAAGACCGAGCCGGACACGACATGAGGTATGCTATTGATTCTTCAAAAATAGAACGAGAGCTAAATTGGTATCCATCAGTAACTTTTGAACAAGGATTAGAAAAAACTGTTGACTGGTATTTGCAAAACTCAGAATGGTTAGAAAGCGTAATATCAGGAGATTATCAAGAGTATTATAAAAATAAATATGAATTATGAAAAATTATATAGATGAAATAACCGAAAAATTAAAAACAATAAATCCGTATTTAATTATTTTGTTTGGTTCGCACGCTTATGGCACGCCTCACGAAGACAGCGATATTGATATTCTGGTGGTAACAAACGATGATTTTATGCCAACAACTTTTTCTGAACGTTTAAAATATCGTATATCTATAAGTAAAATTATATATGAAATAGAAGAGCAAGTTCCAGTAGATTTGTTGGTTTACTCAAAACCTATGTTTAATAAGTTTATAGAATTAAAAAGTAGCTTTTCAAAAGAAATATTAACTAACGGAAAAAAATTGTATGAAGGCAACAACACAAAATTGGCTTAATTATGCAGAAATAGATATAGCATCATGCAAAAAATTAGTTGAAGATGAATTTTTAACTAATAGTGTTGCATTTCATGCACAACAAGCTGTAGAGAAATGTTTTAAGGCTGTATTGGAAGAGAATAATTTAAAAATACCTAAGATACATAAACTTATACTTCTGCGAAAAAAAATTGAACGTTTTATTAATTTTAAAGTTGATAACGAGTTACTTATATTTACAGACAAGGTGTATATTGAAACTCGTTATCCAGGAGACATGGGTATGCTTCCTGATGGAAAACCAACTATAAAAGAAGCCGAAGAACTTTATAAATTTGCCGATTATATTTATCAAAAAACAAAAGAATTATTAAAAACAAATAACCCAAAAGACCCAGTTTTAAACTTATAAATGATTCTATGACAAAAATAATATTAATAATACTACTTTTTACTCTGTTGCTAATTGTTTTGTTTCCCAAAATAATAAAACGGGAAATAAGCAGAACTTCAAAAAATGTAACTCTTAGATTATTAAAATACTTTTTTAAATCTAAATCATCATCTTTTTCAAAAAAAAAGAAAGACACACGTAAAGAAGGAGATGTTAAAATAGAGCAAAAACCAGGAGCAAGCAAAAAAAGCAACAACCCAAACAACACAGAAGAATATGTAGATTTTGAGGAAATAGAATAAAAAATAATTAATGTTTAGAGTTGAGTTATAAATTTACTACCATATTAATAATAACTTAACCATAAAACAATTTGATGCCGTAAAATAATGGTGACTTTTCTAAATAACCGTTAAAACGGTTATTATTAATTTATATATTCTATTGCCCACGACTAAAGTCATGGGTTGATATTCAGAATATTAACCCATGACTTTAGTCGTGGTAGCATAAATGAGAACGAAGAATCTTAACGGTTTTAGCCGTTTATTTCATTTTAGTCACTATTAATTTACACTATCAAACAATTTAACAATCCAACAATAGCAATAGAATGCAAAAATATAAATTACCCATAATTATAATAATTGTATTTGCTGTATTTATTTTGGCGGCTTATTTTATGATTCAAACAAATCAGAAGAAAGAATTATCGCTTGCAATAGATGCTGTGCCACTTGATGCTACTTTTATTTTAGAAACCAACAATATTTCTGAACTAACAAATTCTATCCAAAATAATGAAACTTGGAATAATACACAAGATATTATTTTATTTAGTCAATTAGATGATCAACTGCATCTTATAGACTCTCTTTTAAATGAAAATTTTAATCTTTTAGTGGATAAAAATATTTTAATTTCGGGACATTTGCAGGGTAAAAATAAAGTTCACCTTCTTTGTCTTGTTTCACTTCCTCGGTCTGCCGACCAAAAAAGATTGAAAAAAAGAATAGAAATATTGCTTGAGAATAAAGCTGTAATTACAGAACGAAAACACGATGGCACCAAAATATTTGATGTCAAATTTAATGACGACCTAACAGAGTCGTTTTCGTTTTCATTATCTAAAGGGATTCTAATTTTTAGTAAATCTACCTTACTTACAGAAAATGCTGTTCGTCAGATAAAAAGCAACAATTCTATTGCCATAGATTATAATTTTAAGAAAATATCTAAAACTGCGGGTAAAAATGTAATTGCAAACTATTATATTAATTATGAGACTTTTACAAATACTTTTAAACATTTACTCTCTTCGCAGCTATCCAAAAAAACAAAAAAAATAAATGATTTTGCAAATTGGTCTTCTTTGGACTTAAATTTCAATGGAACAAGTATTTTGCTGAATGGTTTTTCTTACGCTGGCACAAATCATAATAAATTTATTAATATTTTTGCAAAACAATCTCCTGTAAAAAATACTGTTGCCGAAATATTACCAGAAGAAACTTCTTTTTTTACAACTTGCAGTTTTTCAGATAAGTATAAATTTAAAGAAAATTTTGTTGAATATCTGAAAAGCCATGATTTAGAATATGACTGGAACAAGAAAAACGAAGATTTTAATAAAAAATATCAAATAAATATCCAGAAAGAGTTATTTGATGTTTTGGATAATCAAATAACTTTTGCAACCGCAGATTTTAGCGAATATCTTATTATTAAGGTTAATTCTCAAAAAAATGCAAAAAAAGTATTAAGCAATATTACAGAAGTTTATTGTTCCTTAAATAATTTAAAAATTGAAGACCATAATACAAAATATAAATTAGAAGAAGAGCTTGTTTTTGATGTTTATAAAATCCCTTTTGATAATATTTTGGATTATGCTTTTGAAAATTTGTATAAAAACATTGAACATAAATATTATTTCTTTTACGAGGAATATCTAATTTTTACAGACAGTTATGATAACCTGAAAAAAATAATTCAAACAACAGTCTATAAAACAAATTTAAAGAATACGGAATCTTATAAAAAGTTAGAACAGCAAACAACCTCAAAATCTAATATTTTTATTTATAAAAACTTAAGTAAAAATACAGGACAAAATATTCAGAGTTTGAATAATGATATGTCGGATTGGTATAGAGAAAATAAAAATATTTTGAGTAAATTTCAAGAACTTTCAATTCAATTTTCAGCACAAAATGAGCTTTTTTATACAAACATAGTTTTAAATTACAATCCGCAAGCAGAAATCTCAAATTCAGCAGTTTGGAAAATGAAACTTGATGGGAAAATTATTACCAAACCACTATTTTTTACTAATCATTATTCGTTTAAGAAAGAAATATTTGTGCAAGATATTTTAAAAAATATTTATTTGATAGATAATAACGGAAAAGTTTTATTTAAACAACAACTTCCTGAAAATATTATTGGTAACGCTACTCAAATAGATTATTACAATAATTCAAAGCATCAATTACTCTTTAACACAGAGAATTACATTTATATTATTGATAGAAATGGAAAAAATATTGATGGATTTCCTGTAAAATTAGAATCGCCAGCAACCAACGAACTCGCTGTTTTTGATTACGATAATGATAAGAATTATAGATTTTTTGTGGCTTGTAAAGATAAAAAAATATATCTTTATCAAAAAGATGGAAAAGTTAATGAAGGTTGGCAAAAAATAAATACAGAGTTAGAAGTAACAAAGCCAATTCAATATTTTAATTACGATGGAAAAGATTATATTGTATTTTCCGACAAATCAAATATTTACATACGTGACAGGCGAGGTGAGCAACGAATTGTTGCAGACAAAAAATATGCTATATCAGAAAATTCACCATTTTATTTTCAGAAAGCTATTTCGGGGCAAAAAGCTGGATTTATTATCACAAACACAACGGGAGATATTATTAAAATAAACTTAGATGGTAAAATAGAATTGAAAAATACAGAGCAAATGTCTGTAAATCATTTCTTTGAATATGCAGATATAAATGGAGATGGTTATAAAGATTATGTTTTTGTAGAAAAAAACCACCTTATAGTATTAGACCACAAATTGTCGCCAATCTATAAATATGATTTTTTAAATCAAATAACAAAAGCTCCAATAGTTCTACATTTTTCGGCGGACGATATTAAAATTGGGATTATCTCAACAAAAGAAAAAAAGATTTACTTAATAAATAATGATGGGAATATACACAAAGGTTTTCCGTTAAAAGGAAATACAGAATTCTCGGTAGGTATTTTAAATTCACAAAATAAGTTTAATTTAATAGTTGGATTTATTGATAAATCAATATATAATTATCAAATTCAATAATTTTTTTCAATTTATTAACATTATTCTAATTTTTTTTGTATTTTTAGCAAAAATTTGAGAGCGTTTTATTCTATACCAAAAAACAAGAAATGGCAAAGAAACAAATAAAAACACACGATAGTTTTTTTATTAATTTGTTCTCTAAAAAAGATGAAGTAGTAGAATTTTTATCCAAAACAACACCGCCAGAAATAGTTAAAAGACTACAGTTAAATACATTAAAACTTGATTCAACTAAATATGTAGATAGTGAATTGAGAAATTATTTTGCAGATATAGTTTATAATTGTGATTATACTTTTGGTGAAAATGAGACAAAAAAGGTAAAAATAACCTTTCTGTTTGAGCACAAAAGTTACAAAGAACATATTCCACAGTTGCAACTCATTAAATATTTGTTTAATGTTTTTGAAACACAAAGAAATCAAGCGAGAAAACGAAATGTGAAAATGAATGATTTTCGTTTGCAACCTGTTATACCCATAGTTTTTTATCATGGGAAAACAAAGTGGGACAAAATACCTTTTGAAGATTATTTTGATGGAATGGACGAGTTTTTAATAAAATTCTTGCCTCGTTTTGATTACCACCTGATTGATATGGCGGATTTCTCAAACGAAACAATAAGTCAGTTATTTGAAGATAAGCAATTACAGATAGGATTGTTGCTAATGAAAAATATATTTCAAGAGCAAACGTTACTTGACTTATTGAAACAAATTTTTTCTTCTACAATAAACTTACCAAACAAGGAATACGAAAATCAATTTTATGAAGGTATAACAAGTTATATTTATTATTCAACAGATATTGACATTCAAAAATTTATAGAAATAATGGAAACAATAACAACACAACATTCAAAAACTTTTATTTCTACTGCTATGCAACTTGAAATGAGAGGTAGGAAAATGGGAATAAAAGAAGGAATAGAGAAGGGAATTGAAAAAGGAATTGAAAAGGGAATTGAAAAAGGAATTGAAAAAGGAATTGAAAAAGGAATTGAAAAAGGAATTGAAAAAGGAATTGAAAAAGTGGCATTTAATTTAATTTTAAAAGGATTTAATAATCAGCTGATAATAGAAGCAACAGGTTTGTCTTTTTCGCAAATAGATTACCTCCGTTCATTAGAAAATTATGATATTGAGTCTTTTTCAAAATAGAAATAATGGAAACAATAACAACACAACATTCAAAAACTTTTATTTCTACTGCTATGCAACTTGAAATGAGAGGTAGGAAAATGGGAATAAAAGAAGGAATTGAAAAAGGAATTGAAAAAGGAATTGAGAAAGTGGCATTCAATTTAATTTTAAAAGGATTTAATAATCAGCTGATAATAGAAGCAACAGGATTGTCTTTTTCGCAAATAGATTACCTCCGTTCATTAGAAAATTATGATATTGAGTATTTTAAAAAATAAAAACCAAAATAAATTTAATAACTTTTTAATTTAAATCAACTATGAAAAAGTATAAAATACCGCTACTAATTGTTGTAGCATTATTGTTAGTAGGTATGTTTTCTACACAATCTTGTAGAAAAATATCAGATTTTACCGATGAAGATTTTATTAGTAATGAATTCTATGAAATAGAAAACCTTACAGACGAAATGTGGATAGACGGAAGCGTTGCAGTGCCACTAATTAATTCTACATTTAAGTTATCTGATTTTATTCCAGAGTTGGACTCGTCTTTTTGGGTAGAAATTGACCCATCTACAAACCCCGACGATGAGTATTACCAACTAATGCACTTAAGAATGTATTTTAAAGATATTGCTACAGTAAAAGCAAGTCAAATTTATGACGGAGTATCACCTGGCAATGAAGGAGATATTATTACTGCAAATACATTTAGTATGAGAACAGATACCTCAAAACTAAAACTTTATGAAAACGCATTGAGTGGACATTTATTTTTTTACAATCCTCAGTTTACATTTAAGTTTAAAAATGAAATTCCAATTACAACACATTTTAATTTAGACTCTCTTCTTTTTTATAGCGAAAATATGGATTCTATGTTATCATCTACTCCACATATTGCTTATACTATAAACAATCCAGAAGTATCAGGAACTTATGAAAATACAGACATAGTTGTGGATAGAGAATCCTTGGGGGTGCTACCTGAGATATTTTCACCAATACCAAAATTTTTATCATTCTTTATTTCAGTAGGTAGCGAAACCGACCAAACATTACCTTACAACCTTACAGGAGAAGAAAAAATTAGCTTAGACGTAGATATTGATGTTCCGATGAAACTGAAATTAGACAGTTTGGTTCTTGGAGATACAGTTAAGTTTGATTTTGCAAGCGACACGAATAATATAGAACAGATAAAAGCTATTACAGTAAAATTAATGTTTGATAATATGATTCCTGCAGGGGGACTTATGGAGATAAATTTTCATGATGAAAATAATGAGGGCATAATTAGTGAACTACCTGTTTTAACTTTAGATAATCAAGGAGAAGAGTTTTTCTTTGCTCCAGCAATAACAGATGAAGACGGAGAATCTACCTCTTCTGTAAAAAGTAGTTTTACAATATACTTAGACCAAGATCAATTAGCAGAATTAAAAAGAGAAAATATAACAACAATAGTAGTAAAAGGAACTTTTAATTCTGATGATGCAAATAATGACCAATATGTAAAAATACTTTCCACAAACACACTTGGTATAAAGCTCGGAATAAGAGTAGATTACGGAGGTAGCACAGGAGATATTCCTTAATAAAACAAGAAGTGTGTAACATCACGCCGTAAACGGCAATTACGATTTACGAATTGGTTTACACCTTAATGTTCAATTATTTATAAAAAACTATGTTAAAAAAACAAAGTTTTACAACATAATAGTATATTGAGGGCTTTTGGTTTTGGCTTTTATATTGGCTATTGACTTAGTTTTTTATCGCTTTGCGAAGCCAAAAGCTAACTGCCAGTAGCTAAAAGCCCCCAATATACACACTCAAATAATATTACTAACTTAGGCAAAGGTTAAGCCTTTGTCTAAGCTAAAAAACTTTATAACTTTCAACTTTACAACTTTATAAACTAATTTTTATGAAAAAAATATTTATTTCACTAACAGTTATTCTGCTAATGTTTGGTAGCAGTTTTGGGCAAGACCAAACTCTGTATAACATGACAAATCTCCGTTTGTCTGCAAACAATAACCCCGCAAGGCAAACAGATTGCAAATTTTTTATTGGAGCACCAGTATTGAGTTCAACTTATATTAATTTAGAAAATACAGGATTTACATACAAAGATTTTTTTAGCGAAATTCCTGATGCACCAGAGGGAGAAAATTATATGATTGATATAGACAAATTTTATGACGCACTAAGTCCAGTGAATCATGTAAATTTAGACGCACAAGTTGCACTTTTTAATATTGGCTTTAGAATAAAAGACCATTATATAACATTGGATATGACAAATAAAACGTCGCAACGATTTAGCTATCCACAAAGTGTTTTTAACATAAAAGATGGAACTTACTACGAAGATGGCAGAACATTAGATTTTTCTAATTTTGGCGAAGATTTTTCTAACTACAACGAAATAGGACTCGGTGTATCCAAAGAAGTAAAATCTGTTCCTGGACTTACTGTTGGTTTTAAATTAAAATACCTAATAGGTTTATCTAATTTTACTACCGAAAAATTTGACTTAAACTGGGCTACTTCTACCGAAGACACTTCAAATTATGCCTACACATTTAATACTGGTTTTGAATTTAGGTCATCAACTCCTGCGGCATGGAGTCCAACTTATGATGAAGACGGAAATCCATCTGGAATTGTAGCTGGTGAGGAATTTAATAATCTTGAACCATCTTATGCTACAATAAAACCATTTTTATTTCCCAAAAATAGAGGTTGGGGAGTCGATTTAGGAGCGATATATGAAATTAAAAAATTTGAAATTTCTGCTAGTGTAATAGACTTGGGTTATATTAAATGGAAAAATAATGCTAAAATAGTTTCTACAGAGTCGTCTGAATTTGTTTTTTCGGGTGTAGATGTTAGCAAATACATAACAGGTATTGGAATTATTGAAGGCTTAAAAGATAGTTCAGGTGTTGTTATTGAACAGTTTACAAATGATATGCTTGACACATTAATTTCTCTTTCTAATCCGAGTTTTAAAGACGAAGCATACAAAACAAGTCTTAGCACAAAAATGTATTTTGGAGCAAACTACCATTTTACAGACTGGTTTAATCTGGGAGTTCTTTATAGAGGATATTTTTATAAAAACAAATTACATTCGGCATTTACTTCTTCGGCAAATATTAATTTCTGGAAAGGCTGGTCGTATTCGCTTGCACATACTATGCAATACAACACATACAACAACATAGGAATGGGGCTTGCTTACAAAATAGGACCATTCCAATGGTATGCAATTTCGGATAATATGGCATTGCCTATTTACGCTTTGTCAAGCACAAAAATGGCAAACAACCTGATAAAAGGAACAAAACAATACACATTCCACGTTGGGTTCAACCTTACTTTTGGCTGTTATAGCAAAATTGATAGAGGATTGTTAGATTAATATGTAGATATTGTGGTATTAGTCAAGGGGTGATTTAAAATCACCCTTTGACTTTTTTAATACCCAAAACTTCATCTTTAATCAATATCCAATTTCCTTCATAAAATCTCCATTTTTTTTCATAAAAAGACTTAAAGACTCTTCGCTAAAATAATTTTTGTAACCACCAACCTTTCCTTTTCTTGCAGAAACGCTTGTTTTTTTTATCCCTTTCATTTTTTTTGCTAAATTATAAAACGGTCTAAGAATATTGTTATTTGCTTTTTTTAATCTAATATCTACAATTTTTCCTTCTGGTTTTACACCTATTTTTTTAGAAATAATATTTATAGTTCCTTCAAAATCATCAATTAAATCTTCAAATTTCACGAAAAGTATTTTATCTGCAAATTTGCTCTCTTGCCATGCTTTTATGTGATGTTTCCACGAATCAATTCTATCTAAATTACTTATTTCGGGATTAAAATTATTCTTTGTTCTTAAAAATTCGTTAAAATCCATTTTACCTATTTCATTATCATAAGCCCGTATATATTCATATAAAGAGACCATTACGTCAAGTCCATTTCTGTAAATATAAATAATATGCGAATTTTCAAATAATTTTTCTACATAATTAGTATCGTTTTCATTTTTATAATAGAAACTAAAATTAGGTAAGTAGTGAGATTTTATAATTCTAATTTTATTAGTTATTTTAGCGTCAAATTTGGCAGTAGAAATTGGTATGGGGAAAAAATATTTGGTATCTTCTATGCTAACAAAATCAGATTTTCCATATTCTTTAAAATTATTTGCAATGCTGTCAATTGTTAAGTGTGTGCCAGAACGGCGGTGAGACAAGACTATAATATTTTTATCCATAATCAAAATTATTTTTTACAGTCAAATATTGTGAAAAATATCCTTGCTATGCGTAAAGCGTCCACGCTTTACACGTATAATTGACTGAAAATAACACATGTAAAGCGTGGACGCTTTACGTATAAAAGATTGTATTTTATTTAAAATAAGTGAATTAGGCAAATTAAAATAAATAATTACCCATTTAAACTTGTTTTTTTTCCCTTTAACTGCTTCAAGAAAGGTTCAAATATTCCCGATATTCTCACATTTTTTGAATTGTTAGGCTACCCACGTAAGGTTGGACAGCTTAACTATCAAGGCAACACGTTTCCAAGT
>JAOZQN010000042.1:0-15204 GCA_029932195.1 Bacteroidales bacterium
GCCAAGTATCTGCTTTTGCATCTTTAAAAGTTAAATATATTATTGGATATTTACAGCAATGCCGTTTAATATATTCTCCTGTTTGCCAAATTTTTAATTCCTTAAATAAGTTCTTGTTTTCTGGTTCACTTTTATCAAAAAAATATCTAAGCATTGATAAGTTTAATGTTTTTCCAAACCTGCGAGGACGAGGTAATAACAAAACTGCTTTTTGAGAATTTAATACCTCTTTTATTAACATTGACTTATCTACAAAATAGTTTTTGTTTTCTATAATGTCTTTAAAATCAGAATGTCCGAGATTTAGTTCTTTCATCTTTTTTAAGTTTTATATTGTGAAAAACTTTGCCAAAATTTAAAAATTTGGCAAAGTTGATTAAAAAAGAGTTGGCTCTCCCTCAAATAATCAATGGTTTAAATAATCCTGATTATAACGGATTTTATCTCAAAATTACCATCTCCGAGTTTTAATGGTTCTAAATTTACATCTTCTCCAGTGTCGGAAAATTCAATTTTTATGTTAATCTTTGTATTTTTCATAGTAAAAACGGTTTTTTACAAAGATACATATTATTAGTGTAACTTATTGTATGTTAGATATTATTTTTTTGATTGCACAGGTCGGTTTTTTTTGACAATTCCAAGTTAAAACTAACTCTTTTTTGTATAAATAACTTTGGTGTCAAAGAAATACTAAACCATAGCCTTTACTTTTTTAGGCTATAAATGATGTAATATTCTTAACTTCTTATTCATATTTACTTGTTTTTAGAAATCATACTATTTGGTAGCATCAGTAAAAAAGGTAAACACTTTTCATATTCCAATTCGTTGTAGAACATGCCCAAACGTGCTAAGTTGCGGTAGTAATTATCTACATGTTGGTAATAATATTTTTCCGATGCTATGCTCCATGCCTGTTTTCCAATTTTTTGTGAAAGAAACCATTTTTCGAGTAGGCGGGCAGCACGTCCATTACCATCTTCAAAAGGGTGAATGTTTACAAATACCAAATGAATAAAGGCTGCATAATAAAAAATTTCTGTCTCGTTTAACTCTGCTTTTAACAAGATTGCTATATCGGCAAAAAGCTTTTCAAATTCGATGGAAACCACTTTGGATTGGGCTGCTTCATATTGAATTCTGCCAGTTTCGTGTTGCAAGACCACCATCTCGTTTTGACGAACTCTGCCTCTTGCACTGGACACTATTAAATGGGCTGTAATTAGTTTGTGGGTTTCTAAAAATGTCTTTTCACACAGCTTATGCTCTTGTGCATAAGTATATGCCTCAAATAAATCGTTTGGTTTTTCAATATATTCGGGAATATATTGCACATTCAGCATTTTGTGTTTCATGTAGCTGTCTATTTCTACAGCCTCGCCCTCAATTTTAGACGATGCAACTACCGATACCGAAGTATAAAAGGTGAAACTTTTTGGACTTAGCTCCGCCTCGTTTACTTTTTCTAATGCCAACGGAATATTTACCGAAAGTTCGTTTTTATAATCAACAATATATTTTGACTGTACTATTTTTAAGTTTTTCATTCTGAGTAATGATACAATTATTCAAAGGTATAATGGTTCAATTATATATTTAAGTAGCATAACAAAAGTTTTTGAATAATAAAGCTTGTGCCAAATATCTCGGTCTATTCGGAATGCGACTTAAAGTCGCACCCCGAATAAATTTAAAAAGATATTTTAGACGTTCACAAGTTCTCCTTTTTTGCTTTATGGCAAAAAAAGAGAATATTGGAAAGTCTTTTGCTGTCCATGTCCCAACTTGCCAAAAACTACTTTTGAATAATTCTTTTCATATAAGTTTTGCCATCATCAAGTGTAGCTTTTATTTCTAAAACACCTGTTTTTTTATCATTTTCGTATTCAGAACTCTCTTCCATATTTGTAATTTTGCCATCGTTTTCCGATTTCCATTTATCAAAATCAGCTTGCGAAATTGCTGTTTTATTCCAAAAATCTACTTTATCAAATTCTAACTCTGTAAATCTTTTTGCAATAAAATCTTTTTCCATATAGGCAATTAAATTTCCTGCTTTTGGACCTCTTTCTTTGTCTAATAGCACTCTGTAAACAGCTTTAAATCCTTCTTTATTATCTATTGGAGTAATTCTTGCGGCATTAAAAATAGCAGATTGAATACTTTTATCAGTCCAATCAGATTTATTAATCAAATCTAAATAATTTCTCAAAAATCCTCTGTGAACCACGTCTAATTCATTTGCACTCTCTGGCAAAGTTTCCTGAATAGTTATTTTTTCGTCTTCTTTGGCAAAATTATCAAGCCAATACTTGGCAGATTTTGCTCTTTGCGTAAGATTTGTTTTTTCAGCTTCTGTTAAAGCAGTTCCTTTTAATTTTTCGCATTGCTCATAAATATCAATATGTGGAAGTTGCAAGAATGTAGTTATGAGAGTAAAATCGGCTGTCCAATAATCTTCGTCTGCAAAAACTTGCGAAAGATCATAAGTTAATTTTTCAAAATCTTTAACACCACTTTCCGAATGCACACGTCTGTGAAGTCTGTCAAAATCGTTAAAAACTTTTGTGATATTTTTTTCCGAAGGCTCAAAACTCACAACTTTTTTAGGCTGAGGTGCAAGCATAAGGTATCTCAAAATTTCTGGTGGCAAAAAGTCCGCCATAGCTCTCGCAGAAACTCCTACCCCACCTGACGACGACATTTTTTGAGAACCAAAGTTGAAAAATTCGTAAGGAATATTTACAGGTGGCTGATAATTAAGTATTTGTCGGCTAATAGCATTTGCCACATCACGTGAACCTCCACGAGTGTTGTGGTCTTTTCCAGCACCTTCTATAGTGATGCCCATTTCTTTCCATTTTACTGCCCATTCCACTTTGTAAGGCAATTTTCCGTTGCCATCAAAAGGCGACATTTTGCCTTCGTTTCCGCAACCAGTAGCCCACGACACAAGGTCTTTACGGCAGCTATATGTTACTTCTTTTCCATCGTAACCAGTAACTTCTGTAGAGCCAAGTTTTCCACATTTCTCGCACACAACTTGGAATGGATACCAGTTTTTGGAACGCACAGAATTACTTACATCAAGATATATTTTTCTGATAGTTTCTACTTGAGAAAGTATCTTATCTATTGATTCATTAAATTTTCCAGGCACGTAATAGTCTCGCATATAATACATTTCGGCGTTTACATTTAGCTCACCAAAAATTTTGAAAAAATCGCTGATAAAGTGCATCGCAATATCTTTATGTTCCGATTTTCCAAAAACTGGAATATTACAAAGCGGAATACCAAGCATTTTTTCGTAAACATCTTTCGGGTAATTTGGAGGCAAAGCATCAAATGGGTCATAATCATCTGAACCATAAATATATTTTACGGGGATATTTTTTGACTTCAAAAATCTGTAAGCCGCATCGTGAACCAAAATTCCTCTGAGCGACCCCACATGAGGCTCTCCCGAAGGCGATTTTGCATCGTTAATTACTTGCATTTCTACGTCTGGTAATCTTTTTACTATATTATCTAACCAAGCCATTTTTTGTTTATTTATCTGATTAAAGGTGAGTTATATGTTGTTTACAAGTTTTGCAAAGCGGTAAAATATTATAAAACGCCGACAGGTCTTGCAGACGCTTTCGGGTTTTCTGAAATATAACTTGAAAACTTGTAACATTTCCGAACCAGCAAAATTATAAAAAAAATATTTTTATTAAAATAAAAAAGACTAAAAAAGTAAAATAACTTATAATCAAGGTCAATTATTGAAAAAAAAGGCAAAAAATACGTAGTTTCTAATTTCTTATTTTAAAAATTGTTCTATCTTTGCAATTGGTATGAATATTGGATTGATAGTATTAAATTTAATATTTAGTTTTGAATTTACACTAAAAATAATATTAAAATATCATTTTTTCACAATTTGCAAATTCAATAATAAATTATCTATTAAAAATTTAATATTAAAAACACATAATAATCTCTTATCATGAAAAAAATAACTTTACTTTTGGCAATATTAATAGGTGTATCATTTTTATCTAAAATAAATGCACAAGTAATTTCTAAATTAAAACCAACTCAAATTATTTGGTCGGCAGACAATAAAAAAACAACCTTAAAAGAAGGTGTTTATGGAATAAAACAACCAGATAGTCTCACTATAAATGTCTTTTTTAGAGGTGATTATATTAAAGCCTTTGATGAGAAGGATTTAAACTTTGAAGTTAGATGGTATTATTATTTTAGCACAAGACGAAAATTAATTGAAACTCAAACTATTAGTTATAATCAAAATAATTTTAAAAATAATGGGAGCTATCTTGTTTCATCAACAAAAGGCAATATATCTAAAGGCTGGTGGGAAGTGCAAATTATAGCAAAAAAAGATAATGGTATTTTACAAATAGGGAAATTAAAAAAATATCAAATACTTATAAAATAAATTTTGAATGGTTGTGAGTTATCGTGTTAGCGAGTTGTCGTGTGGTTAGTTATCGTGTTAGCGAGTTGTCGTGTGGTTAGTTTCGCAATGCGATAATTTAAAATATCAAAAACACTATAAAACCACACGAAAACTCAAAACTCAAAACTCAAAAACACACAACACGACAATTAAAAAACACGAAAATTCAAACAACACGACAACTCAAAACTAAAAAACACGATAACTAAAAAACACGACAACTAAAAACTAAAAAACACGATAACTAAAAAACACGACAACTAAAAACTCAAAAACACGATAACTAAACAACACGAAAACTCAAAAACTAAAAAACACGACAACTAAAAAACTACAACTATGAATAAAAAACTACTTTTAACGTCTATAATACTCCTATTATCTATTATTTTTGTTGTTTCGTCGTGCAAAAGAACTCCAAGTTATATGAAAACTGCTGCAACAAATCTTTTGGTTGCAGAAAACACCGACACAAGAATATCTTATTCTGCCAATTTTGTCATAACAGAATATAGCAAAGGGCAAAATTATAAAATTGGAAAAAACAATATGCCAATTCCTGCTAACGCCCTTGGCATTTTAAAACAAAAAACTCCAAATTTTGAAGTTCTTAATTCTCCTTCCAACTATCAAAAATATCTCACAAGTTATAAACAGGCTATAAATATTGGTATTTACTCTACCGACCTAACCTACTGCTTATTAAATGAAAATAATACAAAATTAATAGAATATTTTGAGACAATAAATAAACTTAATTCTCAAATAGGAATTAATATGGGTTTTACAGATAATTTTTTAGAACAATTAAAAGAAAATGTTGGAAACTTGGACTCTATGGAATTTTATAAAGGAAGAATTATTGGTAAAACAAAACGTTTTTTGGAAACAAACGAAAACAGCGAAATAATTCCATTTATTGTTATTGGTGTATGGATAGAAAATTTATATTTACTGACCAATACAGCAATTGATGATTTTTCTAATAAAGAAATTTTGGATTTAATATTGGCTCAAAAATATATTATTGAAGAGTTTATGTTATATTTTAACGACCTAATGATTAACACAGAGTCATACAATGTGAATGTTAAAATAGAAGATATTAACTCCGATTTTGAAAAGTTAATAAAATTATATAATCAAATTTATATAGATGAAACGTCTTTTATTTCAAAAGAAGACTTGGAGTTACTAAATAAAGAAGTTACGAAAATTAGAGCAAATTTTATTGAATAATTTGAGAGCTTTTGGCTGTTGGCTTTTGGTAGTTGGCTTTTGGCTGCGCAAGGCGACAAAAAACTAAGCCAATAGTCAATATCTAAAAACCAATGTCTACTGAAAAGTCGGGAAAACTTTTCTTGTAATTACCAACAGTTTGATTATCAGACAAAAATAGAAATAGCTCTATTTTATTTAATATCATGCTAATCAATAAATTAACGTTTGCTAAAAAGTTTTCCCGACTTTTCAGAATGTCTAATAACCAACAACCAATATTCTCTAATAATTTACTAAAATGAAATATAAAGAAATTGAAACAGAACAAGAATTATTGCAGGTATTCAAAAAAAACACTAAACTGAAATATTACGCATTTCAAAATCTAGATTTTTCTAATGTAGAAGGTATAAGTAGCATGACAAAAGTTTCTTAACAATGTTATGGTTTACTGTAGTTGCAGATTTATCTGCTCTGTAACTGCAACTTTAGTTGCTGATTTAGGGCTTTGCTGTAATATCTTTTCAGAGCAAAGCCATAGAACAGCAACTAAAGTTGCAGTTACAGAGCAGATAAATCTGCAACTACAGAATAGAATTAAAACATGTCAAACATTGTTAAAGAACTTTTGTCATACTACTTAGCAATAGAAAAAACATTCATAGATTGTATTTTTCTTGGTTGTAATATTCCGAAAAGTTTAGATAAAGAAATTATTATTGAAAGTCTCGTATTTCCTCAGATAGACGCTCCATTTAATCCATTTAAAAGTTCTTTATATACTATACAGAGCTTGTTTGGAAACTATCAATTAGGAAATCCCGAAAGTTATGAAAAAACACAGGACAAAATTATTTATAATCATTATATAAAATCTGGAAAGGAAGCAAATGACATTAAAGAAACTCTATCAAGACGACTTCATGACCACTCAATTACAGATGCACTGTATGACTTTTTAGATAAATTTGAAGAAAAAAAAGTTGTTGCAATAATGGGAGGACATAGTTTACTAAGAAATGATGATAATTATTTTGTAGTTGCTAAAATAAGTAAACAATTAACAGAAGATGGTTATCTTATGATTTCAGGTGGTGGACCTGGTGCAATGGAAGCTACTCATGTTGGTGCCTGGATGG
Organism: Bacteroidales bacterium; assembly: GCA_029932195.1. Classification (GTDB taxonomy): domain Bacteria; phylum Bacteroidota; class Bacteroidia; order Bacteroidales; family JAOZQN01; genus JAOZQN01. Next base: position 6,835 of record JAOZQN010000042.1, read on the forward strand.
CAGGAAAAACTGATGATGATTTAATTAAAGTTATTAAAAAATTATCCGAAGCTCCAAGTTATAAAGATAAATTATGGTTAGATAAATCTTTTGAAGTATTAAAAGACTATCCTACTTCTAATTATGAAAGTCTTGGCATTCCTACATGGTTATACGGTCATGAACTTCCAACGCCATTTGCAACAAGTATTGCAAAATATTTTGCAAATAGTGTTAGAGAGGATAGCTTATTGGCAATTGCTAAGGGCGGTGTTATTTTTGCCCCTGGAAGTGCTGGAACGATACAGGAAATATTTCAAGAAATTACACAAAATCATTATTTGAGTTTTGGTTATGCAAGTCCAATGGTGTTCCTAAATAGCTCCTACTGGACTGATAATAGACCAATTTATCCATTAATTGAAAAGATGGTTTCTGAAAATAAATTCCAAAATATCATTTTATCTAAATGTGATAATAGCAATGAAGTTGTTACCGAAATAAAGAAATTTAGTCTGTAAATAATCCATTGATAAGCCCAACCCTCCCAAAGGGAGGGAGTTCTTTTTTTCGTTTTTACCTTTCCCAAGCTCCCTCCCTTTGAGAGGGTTGGGTTGGACTTATGGATTATTTACAGAGTAAAAAAAATTAGTAGTAAATGAGTAGCCCAAATAAATAATCATACAAACACCTGATAAACAACTTAATATGAAAAATAAATTTTACATAATTTTATTCTCAATATTATTATTTAATATTTGGGCTTGTGATGAATCAAACAATAATAAAACAACTGATGACAAAATAGTTGAAGAAAAAATTGAAGAAATAAACTATAACTTAGTATATACCAAGTATAAACTACCTCTTCCTTTGAAATTATTCAATTTTTTGGAAAAATACAGTGAGTTTAATAACGAATATTTGAATTTACCTAAAAATAGAGAAAAATATATTTCAGAAATAGAAAAAGCAGTAAACCTTGGTATTTACACAACCGATTTAGTTTATTGTAACATTTTCACACAGAGCGAATTATCTATTGAATATTTTGAAACAACAAAATTACTTGCAAACTCTATAAATATAGAAGTTGGTTATAACAAAATTTTTATAGAACGGTTAGAATCAAATAGTAACAATAAAGATTCTCTTATACAAATAGTAGATGAGTCTTACTGGAAAGCATGTAACCACCTGGAAGAGAGCAAACAAAATAATATCCTACCATTTGTTGTTTTCGGAAGTTGGATTGAAGGAATTTATATAATTTCTCAATCGAAAGAATCTGTTCCCGAAACCAGAATCAAAGAACATATTATTAATAAAAAACAAGGTTTAGAAAATATAATAAACTACTTATACGATGTGCAAATAGAGAGTTCGGCATTTTATTACAACGATGATTTGAAAAAAATAATCGTAAAAATGGAAAACCTATTGTTATTATACGAAAATTATGAACTTGATAATTCTAATGAAAATTTTGTTAAAATTGAAAATAAAATAATTAAAATTAGAAATATTGCTATCCAATTTTAAAAGCTAAAAAAGTTTACTATCTTTGACTTTTTGTAAACTGTATTTGCATAAGTAAAGATTAAATAATAACTTCGGTTTTAGACTTGTTCTTTTATTCATTTTCTTCACTTTTAAAAATTCACAAATAGCTCGCTATTATTGAATTTTAAAAGCTCTAAAATAAATAAAATAACTGCGTCAAAAATCCGAATTTATTTTTTAAACTTTACTAAGCAACATACAAATAGAAACAAAAGTCAATAAAATGGATAACAACTCCCTTAAAAGCAGATATATTGGTATTAAACCTTTTAGTATCAATGATAAAGATTTTTTTTTCGCAAGAGAAAAAGAGACTAATGAGTTGTATAAATTAGTTTATTTAGAAAAGATAGTAGTCCTACATTCTGCCACCGCCTGCGGAAAAACCTCTCTCATAAATGCTGGATTATCAACCCTATACAAAACTAAAAATAATATAAATATTTATCATCTAAATTTAAAGAAATTTGATAAGGATAAACATATTTCTGTTTTAGAGTCGGTTAATCAAATAGTTAGGAAACAAATACCTAAACTATCTTATTTGACTAAAATAATTAACGAAGAGAACTCACTTTGGTGTAATTTCAAAAGAATACAGGGCAAAGAAAACGAAAACGGCAAACACCTTATTATTATAGACCAGTTTGAAAATTTTTCAGATTATCCTCAAAAAGATCAATTAGAATTTAAAGAAGAATTAGCAACGCTCTTATTTTCTCAAATCCCTGAAAAATATAGAGATTCAATAGATGAGCAGTTAAAAAATAATCCAGAATTATTAACCAGCAATGGTATAAAAAAACTTTATGAGACTTTAAATATAAAAATACTTTTTAGTCTGACTACTAACAAATTACATTCTATTAACTTCTTTAAGGATAAAATTCCTTCCATAGCCGAAAATTTATACGAATTATTACCACTCACAGCAAAACAAGCCAAAGAAGCATTAATTTTTCCTGCAAATTATAAATCAAAATATGTTTCGCAAAATAACTTTATTTCAGATAATTTTGAATATAGTAAAGAAGCAATTGACGAAGTAATAAACTCATTATCAGAAGGAAATACTAAAAATATAGAAAGTTTTGAATTGCAAATTATTGCAAAATATGTAGAAAAATTAGTCGCTCAAAAAAACATAAAAACTGTTGAAATTACAGATATTAGCAACCTAAATAAAATTTATAAGGACTATTATAATAGTATAATTTTAAACTTGGAAAGTGAAGAGCAACAAGAACTTGTGAAAAAATTTATTGAAAATGAACTTATTTTTGACCAAGAAAAACGAGCATTAAGTTGCTATTCGAGTATTGCAACAAAAAAATATGGTATCTCTGAAAATAACATCAATAAATTAATTGATTTTCATTTAATTAGAGAAGAGAAAAATGAAAATAATGAAATTTTTTATAAAATAAATAATAGTGTTTTTATTGAACCAATAATAAAATTAAAAAATAGAAGAAAAAAGAAAGAAGTTTTAATAAAAAAAGCAGTAAAACAAAGAGAAGAATTACAAGAGAAGGCAAAAAAACAAGAACTTAAAATAAAGAAAACAAGACTATTAGGTGCTGTAATTTTGTTTATGTTTATTATATCAATAGTTATTGGTGCTTTCTTTTGGAAACAAAATAAAGAAATAAGACAGTCTTTAAATAACTCAAAATCAAATGGTTTGTCATTTCTTGCATTTAAAGAAATTGATAACGACCCAACTTTGAGCTTTAGACTTGCACAAGAGGCTCACAACCACGATAATACAAATTCACTGGCATATAGTGCATTGATAAATTCGTTCTATAAAACAAACGTATTTTACAATATAATAGGAACTTATGAAAACAAAATAGCTTCAGCAGACTTTTCTCCAGATGGAACAAGAGTTCTCGCAATAATAAATAAAGAAACGGAACTTGATTTTAAAGTCCTATTAATGAAGACAGACGGAGAAATTATTAGAGAATATAAACATAATTCAAAAATAAGTTCTGCAAGTTTTTCGCCTGATAATAAGCATTTTGTAATAAGTTCTTGGGATAGTATTGCAACAATTTACGATACAACAGGAAATAAAATAACTGAAATTACAGAACATAGAGCAACACTTTGGAATGCAAATTTTTCGCATGATGGCACAAAAGTTATTACAAGTGGAAGTGATTTTAAATCAATGGTTTGGGATACAAAAGGAAACAAAATTAGCGAACTTACAGGGCACGAATTGGACGTAAAATTTGCGTCATTTTCTCAAAACGACAGCTTAATTGTTACAGCAGGATACGATAATATAATAAAAATATGGGATTTAGAGGGAAATTTACTTTCTCAAAAAATTATTTTCTATGAAACAAGTTTACAAAATATTTATATAGAAACAGCATTTTTTTCGCAAGATAATAAATATATTGTTGCTTCGCTAAATGAATATTATAGTGGACAAAGTAGAGTGTTACTTATTGATATTGAAGGAAATACAAAATTTACTTATATTACAGAAAACAACGAAGTAAATTGTGCTAATTTTATTCCAGATAAAGAACAAATAATTGTAACAAATAAAAATAAAACTGCAGTTATTATTGATTATCAAGGAAATGTAGCAAGAGAATTATATGGACATGAATCAGGAATTATAAAAGCACACATAATTGACGACGAGAGAATTCTAACAATTTCTGACGACGGAACAATTAGAGAATGGTTTTTGAAAGAAGAACCTCCTGTATTTCCTGAAATTAGAGATTTGAATTTTGCAAAATTCACTAAATCTGGTATTTATATTATCAAAGCAGTTAAAAATACTGTGAGCCTCACAGAAGTTTTAGGAAAAGAAATTGTAACTTTTGACAAACACGAAGGCTATGTAAATTTTGCTGAACTTTCGTTGGATAAAAAATTAATTATTTCGGCAGATAAAAAAAATAAAGCTTATATTTGGGATTTTAATGGTAAAATAATCAATACTTTAGAACACCGTAATTCTATTAATACTGCAACTTTTTCTGCCGATATGCTTTATTATCTAACCGCAAGCAACGATTCTACTGCAATTCTTTGGGATAGCACAGGACAAATAATTACAACTTATTTACATGATAATAAGGTTAATACCGCAGTTTTCTCCTCCAAAAGCAATAAAATTCTAACTTCTTGCAACGACTCATCTGCAACACTTTACGACTTGGAGGGAAATATTTTACAAAAATTTATTGGACACAAAGGAATTGTTAGTTCAGCCTCGTTTTCACCTGATAATAAATATATTATAACAACAAGTAGCGACAAAACTGCATGTCTTTGGAATTTAGACGGCGAAATTATTGTAACTTATAAAGGCTATAAAAATAAAGTAAATTCAGCAATTTTTTCGCCAAACGGAAAATATGTTGTAACAAGTAGCGACGATGGAACAGCTCGACTTTGGGATTTGAAAGGAAACGAAATAATGGTTTTTAACCACGAAGGCAAAACGCTTTCTGCAAGCTATTCGCCTAACGGTAAGTATATTCTAACATCTTACTTTGACCAATTTTACGATAAAAAAGTAAAATTATGGCTCGTAAGTGCCGATGAAATAATAAACCACATCGATGAAATTAATCAATATGGAACTGTTTGGAAATTAGACGAAAACACAAAGAGGAAATATGGAATTAAATAAAACTTTACACCTGTAAAACATGCCAAAAACTTATAACAAAATGCAAATTATTTCACTCTGTAAATAATCCATTGATGAGCCCACCCCAACCCTCCCAAAGGGAGGGAGTTCTTTTTTTCGTTTTAACCTTTCCCAAAGGGAAAGCAAAGCTCCCTCCCTTTGGGAGGGTTGGGGTGGGCTTATGGATTATCAATGGATTATTTACAGACTAAATTATTTTCCAATTTTTATTGATTGTAATTGCTCTTCAAAAATAGCTATTATTTCTTTGCGAGTAATCATTCCATATTTTTCAAAAATAAGATTACCATTATTAAATAGTTGAAAATAAGGAACACTATTTAACTCAAGCTCTTTAACTAATTTTTTACTCACATCGGAATTAACTTTTACAACTTTTACTTTGCCATAATATTCTGTTTTTAAACTATCTATCAATGGCATCATTACTCTACAAGGTCTGCACCAAGTGGCATAAAAATCAATAAAAACAAGACCTTCGGAGCTAATAAGCGTTTGGTATTCATCAACACTCATTTTATTTTCTTTATTTAATTTTGACCTATCGCCCTCTATAACAGGAAATTCCTGTAAATTCCACTCCATAATGCCATGTTCAAGATTATATACATTTTTGTATTCCATTTCCACAAGCATTTCTCCTGCTTTCTGACTTCTATAACCTGTGTTACAATATAAATAAATAGGCTCATTATCAGCAAGTAAACTAAGTTTTTGCTTAAAATCCAAAGAGTAAAAATTGAGTTGTCCTGCATCTTCAATATGTTCGGCATCAAACTCAGATTTTGTTCTTACATCAAGCAAAGCACCTTTTTTTGTAAGTATAAGATTCTGAAAATCAGATGAATTAACTTGAATTACAGTATTTTCCTGACCAAAAACAAAATTGGATATTATTGCTATAAAAAATGTTATAATTATTTTGTTCATCTATTTAAAATTATTTTTAATCATTTCTTTGTGTGGATAAATTTTATAATGCGTAAGCTATAAAAGCCCTCAATGAGGGTTTCATTTTAGTTCTAAATTATTTCGTTTATAAAAATGACTAATTAACTTATAATAATCATTTTCAGTTTCTTTGCATGTTTCAATACCATACTCATCTTTTTTACAAAGTTCGTTTTTGATATTAATATAGGCAGGTCCTACAGTTGTTCTTATTCTGTTTTTTTCAATTTCATACATCTTAGAGTCTTCTGTAACAGAACCTTTATAGGAATTTGAACCATAAATATGCAGTGTAACAAATGGTATTTCCGATAAGTTACCCATTGCATGAATCAAATTTCCACAAACCGGAGCAATTGTTCCTTTGCTTAGAATTTCTTTTTTTTCTAATTTTATTTTGTTCCCTTTTGCTGTATATATCCTATGTTCTGCATTGCCAAAAAAATATACAAGTCCCCATTCCGAATGCCCATGATTGTGAATTGCAGTAAAATCTCCTTGCGACCACGACATTAAATATATACCAAAATTCTCTCCTTTATAAATAGTTTCTCTTCCGTAGCTTTCTGCTATGCAGTGGTTAAAAGTAGAATATTGTAGTAAATCTTTTTCTAAAATATCCAAGTCTTTTACTGTTTTTATAAGGCTCTGATTATTAAGGCTATTGCTATTTTCTACTTTTTCAATAAGTTTTTTTACTGATAACGGTATTTCTTTTTTCATCTGATAAGAGTAAATTTTTAAAATTAAAATTGCTTTTTTTTAAAGATTATTATAAATTTTGAAAATCATGTGGAAACAATTGTATTACAATTGTTTCCATACATTTCCTACTTAATTTTATAAGTTCCATTATAAGTAATTTCAATATCGTCTGCAACATTGTCTTTCTTTTTAGAACTTTTTGGTTTACCTACCCCGTAATCACCAATTTGCTCAACTATAAAAACAGATTTTGCTGTAATTTCGTCTCCTTTCACAGTTATCGAACCTTCTTCTGTTATTTTTTTGGTAACATCTTTTATTGTTAAATCACCAGTTATTGTAACTTTATACTCTCCGTCTTTATCCCATTTTACGTCAGAAAGATTGTCTATTGTTCCTTTAAATTTTATTTTTGGAAACTGTTTTGAGTCCATAAAATTAGGTTGATTAAAATGTTTTTGCATCAATGCTTTTTTAAATTCAAAAGATTGAACGGGAATAGAAAATACAATATCGCCATCGGTATTTAGGGACGAAGTTATTTTGTAATTATTTGCAGTAATATCTTCAGCAGAAGTTGTGGAAAATAATTTTGCATGACCAGCTCTTGTAATATATTTAGTTTGAGCGAAAATAATTGTTGGTAATAATACGATTAATAATAATGCTAATTTTTTCATGTTTTTTATTTATTTGTGAATAATTAATTTTAATTTCTTATTTTGAGATGTCGCATTTTTCTAATATTGCAAATTCTGCCATCTCTAAATCCTCATCGTAAGACGCTCCAAGTCTGACTACTCCTTTGATTTTCACCTCCTCTCCTTCTTTTAACTCTTCTGCATTATCGTTTGTTTCTAACATAAAAGTGCAACTAACTCCCGATTCTCCTACTTCTAATAATACAACTTTTTGTTCAAGTTGGTCTTCTTCAATTGTGGCAACCGTTCCTGTTACAACAATTACTTGGTCGAGATATTTTGCATTTGCGGCATCTACGTCGGTTACAAAATCGTTTACAAGTTGCTCCGCACTAACGGAGAATGATTCTTTTTCTCCCTGAATATTTCGGTGTGGCATAAAATATAAAAATAAACCAATTGAAATTACTACAACACCAAGAAATACTCCTCCTCCTAAAACATACTTTACTGTTTTGCTCATTTTTGAAATTTTTAAAGTTAAATAACTATATATTTACACTAATAGTCGCTTAACTTTAAAATCCTGACACTCTTTTTTATTTATTTTATTATTAATTTTTAATGTTAATTCTTAAATATTGATTTTCAGACACTTGGGAGGATTATTTTTTATTGATTTATCAATAAATTTATTTTGTCTGTCGTAAAGTTGGCAAGCCTAACACTATTTTTTGTTTATTTTATATTTTAAATTCTTGAATATTGATTTTCAGACCTTTGGTAGGATTATTTTTTATTGATTTATCAATAAATTTATTTTGTCTGTCGTAAAGTTGG
>JAOZQN010000042.1:15304-20408 GCA_029932195.1 Bacteroidales bacterium
CAAGCCTTACACATTGATTTGTGTATTTTGAGTTGAATTTTATTTTTAAAATTTAATTTTATATGCAGTTTTTTTTCCATAAGCTCGGTAGCTTTTAGGCAGGATAAAAACAAGAAATGCATTATTTTTTTCATTTTAGGAAAGATTTTGAATTTATACAGAATTAATTTGAGAACCAATTACTCTCTAAACAATGGCGTAATTTTAATTTTGCTCTGTGCATTATTTGCCACATATTAGTCGTATTAATTCCAATTTCCTGACAGATTTCTTGTGTATTTTTTTCTGTATAATATTTTAATTTTATTACAGAGTTAAACTTATCTGGCAAATTTTCTATACAATAATTAAGAATTTCTATAAATTCTAAGTTATCTAATAAGTTTTGTTCATCGTCTATTTCCCATTCTTTTGGACTTTTATCTTTTTTCCATTCACCATTTTCGTTAAAAAAAAAAGAAAGGGAATCAAAATTTGCAGATTTTGCATTTTTATATTGTTTTCTGTAAAAATCTGCAATTTTATTATTTAAGATTGAAAATATCCACGTTTTAGGATTGCTTTTTTCATTAAATTTAGAAATGTTTTTTGCAACAGAAAAAAATGTATCCTGAACTACATCTTTAACATCTTCTGTATTAGAAATTTTGTATGCAGTCCACGACAACATTTCTTCTGTATAATTATCAATCCAAATATCTATTTTGTTTTTTTTCATAAATAGTTTAAATACTGGGGACTCCTAAGCCAGACAAGCTGGAAAAGTTTTGAAGTTCTGAAATAATAAAGTTTTGAATAATATTATGCAAAAAAACACAAATATTTGCGTTGCTCAAAATTTTGAAAGCCCTGATATTTGAGTTTTAGGAGTCCCCCTATTAAGAAGATTTTCATTCCTTATCTTCATTTTTTCACTTTCCAAACGACATTTTTAATTTTATTCCAGTAAGAATTTTTTTTGTGTAAAGCGGAAAATCTGCTCCCATCATCCATTTATAATAATTGGGTTCTTTTGTAAATACCTCTCTAACAGGCACGCCTTTATGCTTCCCAAAATTAAAAACTTCAACATCATTTTCGTCTAATGCAACTTTTCCTGCAAAATCTACATTTCGGCTTTGCTTAGAAAATTTATCTAATTTATCAATATCATTTTCCAATTCTTCACTATACATATCTAACTGACCTTTAAGAACTTCGTAGGTAGCAAGAGTATCTGCTTCCGCAGCATGAGCATTTGTGAGTTCTTTACCACAATAGAATTTGTATGCCGCAGAAAGCGTTCGCTGTTCCATTTTATGAAAAATAACCTGCACATCAACATGCCGTCTTTTTGACAAATCAAAATCTATGTCGGCTCTCAAAAATTCCTCTGCCAAAAGAGGAATATCAAAGCGATTAGAATTATAACCTCCTAAATCACAGCCATCTATAAAAGCATAAATTTCTTTTCCTACTTCCGGAAATTTAGGACAATCTTTTAAATCATCATCAGTTATACCCGTTATTTCTACAGCCTCGGGACTTATTGGAATAGTTGGGTTAATTCGCATAGTTAGAGACTCTTGCTTACCATTTGGAGATATTTTCAAGATAGCAATTTCGGTAATTCTGTCTTTAGCAACATTAATTCCTGTTGTTTCTAAATCAAAAAATGCGATAGGTCGCTTTAATTTTAGTTCCATTTTTTTAATTATATTTTAAGTAAGGCAAATTAAAATTAATAATTAACCAATTTGAGCACAGTTATTTTTTCTTTTAACAATTCAAAAAAAGTTAAGAATATCGGGAATATTTGAACATTTTTTGAGGCAGTTAAAAGGAAAAAGAACAAGTTCAAATGGTTAATTATTAATTTTAATTTGCCTAAGTGCTTAACCTGATTAATTTTTAGTGTTTTTTAATCTTCTTCTGTAAAAATATTTTTTAAATCAATTATTAATTCGGAGTTAAAAATATTTACAGGTATTTTAGTATCGTTTGAATAGGTAGAAATGTATTCATATTTTTGCATATTATCATTTAATACAAAGACAGTTACAGTCTCTTCATCTGGACGAACAATCCAATATTCTCGGACTCCATGTTTTTCATATAATTCAAACTTCACTTTTGTATCGTGTGCCACCGACGATTTTGATAAAATTTCAATAATCATATCAGGAGCACCTATACAGCCTCGTTTATCCAACTTTTTTTTATCACAAATAATTGAAATATCGGGCTGAACAACGGTATAAATATCACTGTCTTCCGTTTCACCATTTGCTGGAAAACGAACATCAAAAGGTGCGTGATAAATTCTGCAAGGTTTGTTTTTAAGAAAAATTTTTACATCAGTAGCCAAATTAATTGAAATTTCTTGATGTTTTCTCACTGGTGCAGCAAATAGTTTTACAAAACCATTCACAAGTTCCCTTCGTTTTTCGTCAAACCAAGTGAGATAATCAGCATAACTGTAGCGTGTAGATAAATTTAATTGTAAAGTTTCCATTATTATTTGTTTTAATATTTATGAACAATTATAAAGCTCGTCTATTTTATAAAATCAAAGATAAAGATAAAAAATTAAAAAATCAAATTTACAAAAAAAAAGTAAACTAATTTATAAATTGATTTATTTTTATATCTTTGTTTGATTAAATCTTAAATTTTAAAAATAAAACATAAAATTATGAAAGCATTTCACGCTTACGATATTAGAGGAGTTTATAATGAAGACTTTAACAAAGATGATGCTTACAAAGTAGGTTTCTTTTTACCAAAATTATTAAAAACAAAAAAAGTATTGGTTGGTAGAGACGTTAGAGTATCTTCACCCGAAATTTTTGAGTATCTAACAAACGGAATTACAGACGCAGGAGCAGATGTTTACGATATTGGAATATCCACTACGCCAATGGTTTACTATGCTACCGCAAAAAATAATTTTGATGCTTCTGTGCAAATAACAGCTTCGCACAACGCAAAGCAATACAACGGCTTAAAAATCTCCAGAACAGACGCATTACCAGTAGGTTATGATACTGGACTTGGCGATTTGGAAAAAATGTTGCAAAACGAAAAAGTTGTTATCACAGAAACCAAAGGTAAAATTGTTCCTTTTGAAGTAAAAGAAAATTATTTAGATTTCCTAAAGCAGTATTTATCAGACTTTTCTAACCTAAAAATAGGAATTGATTGCTCCAACGGAATGGCTGGACTTTTAATAAAAGACCTTCTTGGTGACGCTCCAAAATATATTTACGAAGAGCTTGATGGCACATTTCCAAACCATGAAGCAAATCCATTAATTCCAGAGAATATTATTGATTTACAGAAACTTGTAACTGAAAATAACTTGGACATAGGAATAATTTTTGACGGCGACGCAGACAGAGTAATGTTTGTGGACGAAAAAGGCAAATTTATCTCACCCGACCTTATGATTGCTCTCTTAGGACATTACTTTTTTGAAGAAAAAGGACGCAAAGGTAAAGTATTACAGGATATTAGAACATCAAAAGCAGTTGGCGAATATTTGCAACAATTTGATGCAGAAATGGAAATATGGAGAGTTGGCAGAGCCTATGCCGCTCTAAAATTAAGAGAAATTGACGGCATTTTTGGTGGCGAACTAGCTGGACATTACTATTTTAAAGACTTCTATTATTCCGATTCTGGTTTGATGGCGGCTCTTATAATTATAGATATTGTTTCTAAACTAAAATCAAAAGGGATATTACTTTCTGAAATTATTGGAAAAATAGGAACTTATGAAAACTCTGGTGAAATAAACTTCAAATTGGAGAGGAAAAAAGAAGCTATGGACGCTGTTAGAGAATATTTTGTATCTAAAGAAAAACCAGAAGTTTCACTTGATTTTGATGGATACCGAGTAGAGTATAAAGATTGGTGGTTTAATATAAGACCCTCAAATACAGAACCTTACTTGCGACTTCTTGTTGAAGCAAATTCAAGAGAATTATTATGCGAAAAAGTAAAAACTATAAAATCTATTATAGAAAAATTTTAAATTTATTAACTTTGCCAAAGTTTTAAACTTTGGCAAAGTCATTGCTTAAAAATTGCCTAATCTACCTTATATGCGAAAATATTTTATAACATATTCATTATTAATACTCACAATTGTAAGTTTTGCACAATCGGAAACCGACAGTTTATTTAATTTGATAAGTAATGAAAAAAACAAAAAAGTAAAAGTTGAGTTATTAAATGAACTTGCTATAAAATATCGTCGTATAGATTTGGATACAAGCATTATATATTCTAAACAGGCATTTGAAATTATTAAAAAAACTAATGATAATTTATTGATAATTATTACATTACAAAATTTTGGAAAAACGTATCTGCATCGTGGAGAATACAAAAATGCTCTTGGAATTTATGAAAAAGCTCTAAAATTTGGTATAAAAATTGAAAACGACTCAATAATTGCACTTGGCTACCATAATATAGGCAATACACGGCTGTATATGTCTGATTATGACGAGGCTTTGAAATCGTATATTGAGGCTCTGAAAATAAGAGAGAAGGTTAATGATATTGAAGGAGTTGCGGCAACCACAAACAATATTGGGCTGATTTACTGGCGATTAAAGAACTCTGATAGAGCTATTGAATATTATGAAAAATCGCTTAACAATGAAAAAATTATAAACAATAAAAAAGGAATTACCTCTTCTCTTAATAACATTGGATTAATATACTGGTCTTCAAAAGAATATGATAAAGCATTACAATATTTTGATGAGTCTTTGCTTATAAAAGAAAAACTTGGAGATATTAACGGAATTGCCTCATCATTAAATAATATTGGACTGATTTATAAGGCACAAGAGAATTTTGAAGATGCAATTGTAATTTTTAAAAAATCTAAAAAACAATTTATTTTATTAAACAAACAAGAAGATGTTGCTAATATGAACAACAATATTGGTAGCTCATTTTATTATATTGACGAGCCAGATAGTGCCTTATTTTACCTTTCAAAAGCATTAGAAATTTTAGAAAAATTAGATTCAAAAGAGTATCTAATAGATAATTATACCAATTAAATTTCAAAACACCTGATATTTTTTATATCTTTGTCGTATGGGAA
>JAOZQN010000442.1 GCA_029932195.1 Bacteroidales bacterium
TTACTTTTTTTTATCCTGATTTTAACATACTTACAGTCAAAATGAGAACTGCTGTCTAAATTGTTGTTCTGTATAGATAGATACTCTAATTTTGTTAAATTTTTAATTTCTCTCGGTATTGTTTTAATATTATTATCTGATAAAACTAACTCAACCAAATTATGTAATTGAAATATTTCACTTTGAATAAAAGTAAAATTATTTGAACTAATATTCAACCCTTTTAAATTAATTAAATTAACAATTTCGGAAGGTAAATTAGTAAGATTATTTCCATGTAAGATTAATGTTTGCAATTTTTTCAAAGAACAAACTTCTTCAGTTATAGAATCAAGGTTATTGCCCCATAAGTGCAATAACTCAAGATTTTCTAATTGTTCAATTTCTCTGGGGATTTGACTTACCCCATTAAACTGGAGAAATAATACCTTCCTCTTCTCTGGATAAAAAAAAGGTTCCAAATAACTATTACTTAAACCAGTAGAGTTTTTTATTAAATTTTCAATTTCAATTGGAAAAAGAAAAAATGGATTGTGATCTAAAACAAGCTCTTCTAGTTTTGAAAGTTTAAGTATATCAACTGACAAGCTCGTTAAATTGCAAAAATCTATATTTAAGTATCTCAACTCTGTTAATTCAAATAGTTCTTTGGGAATTGAATATAAATACATCTCTTCATTATACTCGCCAGATATATCAAGATAAGTTAAATGCTTTAGTTTTGATATATCATTTAAGGCATTATGAATATTTTTATTTCTTTGATTTCTAAGTGCTGTATAAGTTGCTGAAATAGGGGGAGCTAATTCAGTATAACTATAGTTATAAATTTTTTCTAAAAATAATGCAATATTTTTATCACTTCTAATTAGTTTTATTCCTGTAATTTTATTCCAATATTTTTCAGGTATTGCATCAAGTGATTCAATATTTATTTTTATATCATTTAATTTTTCACAATTATTAAGAACAAAAAATACCGAATCCCAACTATAAAATTCATTTCCAATTAAATTTATGCTTTTTAAATTTTTACATTTAGTAATTTCTTTTGGTATTTTTTTTAGCTTGTTATTAAAAAAAGTGAGAGTGTCTATTTTTAAAAAGTCATCTTCTATAGCATTTATACATGTTTCCCAATTAGGATAATTTATTTTTGCTGCTTTATCAAATACTTTTATATCTGATTGAGAAAAAGAATCTAAGCTAAACAAGGTAGAGATAATAAGGATAGTAAATATTATTTTCATAAGTATTAGTATTAAATTAAAAGTGTAAATATAGAATTTATTAATTTATCAATTATTCATTTACAAATAAAAAAACTTCAAAAAAAAATAAGGATTAAGCTCTCTGGTTATAGTTATAATAATCAAACAATTACAATCTCAATAAGTTTTCTTGTTTTTGTGCCATCTGTTTCTTCTCAGTTTAAGTTTAAATGGCTCATCGTAATTATTTACGCACCAAATTTATTTTCATGTTTTACAACACATTTTTATAAGTAATAATTTTATACGTAAACAATCTTGATAAGGCGTTTAAATAAAAATCAGGTTACCCACGTAAGATTGTTTTTTTTATTACAAAGTTGTAACTCGCAGTATGTTAGTGGTATCAACTCCTTTGGCAAAGTAAAAAAAACTTTATCAAAGGTATATTTTTTGTCCAACTTTACGTGAGTAGCCAAAAATCATATACTTGGAGAAATCTACAAATAATCGATATATTTCTCCAATTATAATGATATTATATTTGGAAAAATACACCAAATAACGATACATTTTTCCGATTAAAAAACATCTAAAATTTAGACAAACAACTATTAATTAATATTATATATAAAATATTAATTATATAAAAATCATAAATAATGAAAAAAATTAATATTTATTTTATCCTAATTTTAGCTCTAACAACCATTTTTTGTGAAAAAGCAAATTCGCAATGTAGGGAACAGATGGTTTATTCTTGTTCTACTGGACACGGTATATATTTACAAGATTTAAATACAAAATTACAGAAGAGTAATAATGAAACAAAATGGATTGTTGTTTTAAATAAAGACTATCGTTATAGATTTAGTTTGTGTACATCAAGTGAAGATAATAATGTTGCTTTAACTTTATATGACAGCCAATCAAATATTTGTATTAGCACATACAATAAAACCAATAACAAAGATTACAGAAGTATTGACTTCATTTGTAGAGAGTCTGGAACTTATTATGTTTCTATAAATTTCAAAAAAGGCTACAAACTAAAAAAAACATGTGCTGTTGGTATTATGGAATTTATTGATAAAATTGATGATTAAAAAATCAAAATTCCACTTTGTAAGCACCAATTTTATTTTCGTCGTTGTTTAATATTTTCAGCATTTTACCTGTGCCAAGCGATGAAATTCTTATTCGTTTTTCTTCGTCTTTTTGTAGGCTGATAGATTTTTCATAAGCATTATCATCTGTTCTGAAAAAGATTAGGTTTGGTTCTCCTGTGTTTTTGAGACTAATAGTTTTGTTATTCAAATTTTCTAAAATCATTTTTGTAGAAACAGGATTTACAAGTCCTTCTATAACCGTTGAGTTATTTTGAGTCGGTTTTTTCCAGGGGCTAATAAAAAGTTCTTTTTTGTGAGCTTCATTTCTAAAAACCATTCGTCCAATTTTATTTATCTTATTTACAGTTTCGTATAAATTTTTAAATTGAAATTTTCGTTCGTTTGTTTTTCGTTTGTTCTCATTTTTTTTTGTTTTTTGCAAATCATTTATTTCCTTCAAGTTTTGATAAAGTTTTTTCCCTTCCAAAACTGTTTCTTCTGTTAAACCAAAATCTGATAATTTTTCCACATAATTCTCCGAAATTTCTATCATAACTTGCATCAAAGGAATTAGTAATTTTTCGTTTCGTTGTGCAGTCAATAATTTTTTTGAAGGAAAATTAATATGCTCGTTAGATTTTTTACCAAAGCCAATTTCTATCCTAATTGCAAGCTGCCGTCCCCAATTGTAACAGCTTTCTAAATCTACATTTTTTTGAGAAGTTAGTTCTTTTAAGCGAATAATATCTAAATCTCTGTTTAGCAATATTTCCGCTTCTAAAATTTCATTCTCAAATTTCTCTAAATAGCCTGAGTTTACGCCATAAGTAGAGAGCAAGTATAAATATTCGTGTGCTAAGCTCAGCGTGTTTTTAGAAATGGATAATATGTTTTGTTGAGATAGTTGCATTTTATTTTTAATATTTTTTCAAACGAAGTCTTTTTTTTGAATTCTCTAGTATCTTAATCCCGAAATCGTTGTTATTTTTGGCATAATATTATTCAAAACTTCAAAACTTTTCCAGCTTGTCTGGGTAGGAACTATAAAAAGATAATTTTTATGTTCACTTTTGTTAAACGACTTATTTATCAAGCGAAAGCTAATTAAAAACTAAACTTGAGTCCACTCCGAGAAGTGTATTTTTGTCAAAATCAAGGCGGATATAAATTTAAAAAACACAATGAGCATGTCTCATTGCACTTATTGTAAATGAGTATTTTAAAACTAGTGTCCAACGCCGAGCTCGGCAAAAAGATGCTTTTCGGAGTGGACGCAACATTTTATTATTTAATATTCATTATTTTTAATTCACCATTTGGAGTAATAAAATAATAAACTGTTTCTTGTTTTACTTCTTTTACTTCTTTCTTATTTTCATTTTCAATCTTAATTTTTAAATTTAATTGATAAACCAATTGAATTACAGGTTCTACAATAACAGGATTAATTACAAAGTCAAAACTTTTATCAAATTTAGGCATATAATACATTGTCTTTGATTTATCCTGGTTATTAACATTTGTTCTTTTATCCTTTTTTATAGAAGAGCTTGAATATGCTTCATAAGATTGATAACTTTCTACTGGATAATATGTTGCAAAATTATCTGCAATTTCTTTTTTCGAATTCGTAAAATCCTTTTTTAATATTGCTTCGTAGTAATTTATCTTTTCATTAAGAATTAGATTTGCTTTTGTTCTCATTGCCTTCCTATGTTTTTCCATATCCGAAACAAAATAATCCACTCTAACTAAATCGTAAATTTCATTTTCGGCACAAATTGAAATAATAGCATCTAAATGTTCTGAATTAGTGTATTTTATATGAATATTTTTCTTTACTTCAAAACCTTTTGGAACTTCATTATATGTTTTTCTACTAAAAATCTTTTTCTCTATTTCATATTCATACATTGGCACAAACGAAATCATATCTGTATAAAAAACGATTTTGGAATCTAATGACTTACAAAAGGTTTTTATAGGATCTATTTTTGAATTAATAAGTTCATTGACCTCCTTTGCTGTTTTGCCAGTTTGTGTTATGCTAAAAATAGCAACATAAGTATCTGCTTTAATATTAGAAACACCTTTAGCAGTTATAATTAGCTCATTATAGTTCCCAAATTTCACAAAAAGGTCTGTATCTGCTAATTTTATACTTTGATTATTATTACCACTTCTATTATTGTAATTAATATTCCCACTATTTTGGGCAAATGAATTTAGAGTTATAACTACTAAAAAAATTACTAAAATGATATTTCTTTGTGTTTTCATAATTTTATATTTTATAGATGAGTCCACTCCGAGAAGTGTATTTTTGCCAAAATCAAGGCGGATATGAATTTTAGAAGCGGAGTTTACTCGCTGTAAATGAGTATTTTAAAATTTAGATCCAACGCCGAGTTTGGCAAAAAGATGCTTTTCGGAGTGGACTCATAGATTTAATAAAGAAAGAATAAAGAAATCAGGCGTTTTTCATAAATACCAAAAAGTAGTTTACACTTTTTTCAGGCTATCTGCAATTTTAGTTACAGAAAGACGTAGCGTTGTCCATATTTTTGAGTTGTTTGTATCGCTTTGCGAACTCATAACACGAAACTCAAAAACATGATAACTAATTGCAAAGATAATAAAAAATATTAAAAAGAATAATATATTAGTTATAAGTTAAATAAAATAGTTCATATAAAGATTTAATGAATACTTTACTTTTATCAAAGTAAACTCTAATTTATTAAAAGTAAAATTTATTTAAGTAAAACAACTCTGTATTTATTAGATAGATATAATAAATTAATTAAACATATACTTTACATTTTTATTGCTATTATTGATTTTAGTAAA
>JAOZQN010000443.1 GCA_029932195.1 Bacteroidales bacterium
AATCAGTAAATTATAGAGATGTCCATTTTTTTAGCACTGATTTTTGAGGTCTGTAATAATTCCAACATCATAAGAATATGGCTCTTCGTAAGTAAAAGTTAAACCAGTTGATGGTTGTTTATTTGGAACAATTATACAATATTGGTATTTGCTTTCTCCTTTTATTGAGTTATTCATGTGGCAATAGCTACCGTCATCATTTTGTATTGCACCTTCGTAAAATAAATTATCTCTGTTATTATAATCATCGTTTGAATTTCCTCTTAAACCAATTTGACATTTAAAATCATCTATTTCAGGATATGAAAAATTACCGTAAACAAATTCTATTTTATTTGAAGTTTCGTATAATTTTACTTGAAAATTTATTGAGTGATTAAAATCTAAAATATGCTTATAATTTTTCCATTGCACCGTAAAGACTCTGTTTGGAGGTACTCCATCTGTTTTGCTCATTAATTCGGCTCCTGTTTGCCCAATGTAATTTGAGCCAAGCGGACTGATTACATTATTACTTCCTCCTGTATTACTAATTGGGTTAGTTATTTGATTTACAGTTGCTCCCATAGCAATATATCCGTTTGCCTGAATACTTGCCTGCGTGTAATCCACACCATTGTAGTTAAAAGTAAAGCCCAAATCAATTGCATTAAAACTTTCGTCGTCGTTTGCTTCTGTTCCATGAACTGTTCCGCCCGATATTTCGGTGTACGTTCCTTCGCTTTGCGAAAATGTGTAGTTCGCAACTGGTGATGTTTGTGCAAAAATATAACTTCCCGAAAGGATAATTATACTTAGCAATGTTAAAAATTTATTCATAATTATTAGATTATTAATTTTTGTGTAAAAATGCCTCTTGCAGTATTTATTGTTATAAAATATATTCCTTTATGCAATGGGACATGCCCCATTGTCAAATCAATTTATGTTGTAATAGAGACGTTGCATGCAACGTCTTTACTGAATTTCAATTATAAAAATACACTTCTCGGAATGGACTTATTATTTATTTTCCAAAATTTCAATTCTTTCAATTAAATTGTTAATTTGTTGTTGCTGTGTTTCAATTATTGTATTTTGCTGTTCCAAAATTTCTATTTTCTCGTTTAATTCTTGAATTGCATTTATTGAAGCTACCAAAATAGAATGAATATTAAAATTTAAGTATCCATCTTCATCTGTTCCAACTGCTTCGGGAAATATTTTTTGCACATCTTGTGCAGAAAAACCAACGTTACGAGTATTCAATACTTCTTCGTCAAATGTTCTTTCACCTACATTTTGATAATAGTAAGTAATTGGTTCTAATTGTAAAATTTCATTTAAACCTTTTGTGTAAGCACCTTCAATATTTTTAAGTCTTGCATCGGAAACAACTGTCCAAGTATTTGCACCACCAGTTTTTGTGGCAGTATTACCTGAAATTGTAAGATTTCCGGTAGTGCTAATACTCATTCTATTTCCGCCAGACCAAAAATTTAATGCACTTGCTTGGTTATATACAACAAATCTTGCCGTTGAGTTTCTTGAAAGATATGAAATGCCTGCTGAGCCACCACCAACAACAAGGGGTTCTGCACTTGCTTCTGAATTGTTAGTTCCAAATAAACCCCGTCCAGTAACAACAAAATCTTGTGTAGGAACATTTGTTCCTATTCCTACTCTACCACCAAAATAAGCGGCATAATTGTTAGTTGCTCCTGATACAGTAGCATAGATTCTATAAGCATTTACAGCTTTACTGTTTCCATCTATATCAATATAAGAACCATACATATTATCTGTTGTGCGAGTAGTAACTGCCATTGGTGTAGTTATTACTGTATGTAAGCCATATACATCGGCAGCTCCTTTGGTTTCTATTTCATTATATATTCCCCATAAAGATTTTCGGTCGTAGCCAACAATATTTGCAACAGTATTTTTTGTAACAAAATATGCACCATAAGCTTTAGTAAAGGCATCTTCGTCGGAACCTCTTATTTCAGTTGTCGAATAAAGACCGTAAGCATTACCGTTGTATGCGTAACTTTCGTTATATATACCGTAGCTTTGACCAAAGCTGTTGCTTGCATGAATACCTGCTTGAGCTTTGTTTTTAAGTCCGTAAATATAACCTGCTGTGCCTATTGAACTTTGACTTGATAATAAATTTAAACCAACAGTTTCATCACTGCCTCCATTTGAATCTGTTATTCTCATTTCTATACTTGCAGCAGTAAAATTACCATTTGTAGGTGTTGCAGTAGAATAATACACATCTAATTTAGCTGTTGGAGTAGCTTCTCCAATACCAATATTTCCAGAAACGGCAGAATACATATTGTCTCCGCTAATTGTCCAGTCAGCATCTGATGTTTGAAGTAAGTTGTATTCAGTTCCGGCTTCATCTAAATAAATATAGGTCGTTGTCTTGTTTTGTGTATATTTTTCCGTAGTCTGCTGTTGTAGCAGGCGTTGCTGTTCCAGATGCACGTTCTTCAAGTGCTAATGCAGCAGTTGTTCCCCCTATTGTAAGCGATGAGTTAGGATCGTTATCTGCAATACCAATGTTATTTTGTGAATAAACTCGTCCGCCTTCAAAATATCCTGCATATTCATCGGCGTGTGAAATACCATATATTGCATAAGCTCTATTTGTATTTCCGACAACTTCGGCATAAACACCAAAACGTCTGCTACCACTTGTAGTTTCATTATAAAATGCACCACCAGCATTAGCAACAAATATATTCCCCTCGGCATAACCAACAGTTCCGGAAACTAAAGCATTTTGTCCCATTAAATCAAATTTATAATTAGTCCAATCTGGAGTTGCATTAGGGCTTACTGCTCCAATAATTCCTTGCGAACGCCATGCAGTGCCAAATTGAGAATATCCCATAACACCTGCTTGCAAATCGGTTGATGCACCTCCACTAATAGCTTGTCCCATAATTCCAACAATTGCACTGCTCCCATCGCCTTGTGCTATAAAATTTGAGCCTATTTTATCACCCGCAATAGTGCTTGGGTTTAATAAGTCAAAAGTAGTTGTTGGAGCAGCAACTCCAATTCCCATACGGTTATTTGTTGCATCCCAAATTAGTTGGTTTGCATCGTGAGCAATGGTATTTGCATCTGTCCAGTATGTAATATGGTTTGTTGCACCAGTTCCAGAGAGAGTTCCTCCGCCGCCTAATGCTGTCCATGCTACACCGTCCCAGTAATAGTAACCGGGAGTAACTCCGCCTGCTGTTGCAGTATTATAAACCAATAAAGAAGTTTCGTTTCCGTTTGCAATTGTAGTTGCATCTGCTGTTCCTGTTAATGCTACTCTTGGAATAAGCAAGCCTGCATCGGTTGCTCTTATTTCGAGCATTGAACTTGTGCTTGGAGTTCCAGATACATCGCTAATTAACACTTGTGCAAAGACACCTGAATTAATAGCTATTAAAAACGCTATGATAAATAAAAATTTTGATTTCATGGTTGTTAGGTTTTTAGAGTGTTAGATTTTAGACTATTAGATTTTTAGATTGGTTTTTTTGTTAAGAAATGCTCCTACTTTTGTATTTTCGGAGCATTTCACCCCTAAATATTATTTTATTTGTTTATTTTCATTAATAAATATAAATATATCTCTATATCCTTTTTCCTTTAAATTAGTTATTGTTTTTTCTGCTTGCTCTATTAAATTAAATTTACCAACATAAAAAGTATAATATTCACTTTCGTTATTATAATATGAAATAACATTTTCTATATCTGCATATTGATTTATATCTTCTTCGTTTTGAGATGAAGATAAATATATTGAATAAATATTATTATTAGAATTCTGCACATATTCTTCTAATTGATATTGTTTAGGGACATCAATTTGTTTAATAATAAGTTGTTGTCCACCCTGTTCTAATACTTGCACTTCTATTCTTCTATTTAAACCTATTGAAACATTGCATCTTGTTTTATTTTCATTATAATTTATTGCTATTTGATTATCTTCCCCTTTTCCCTGTGTAATAATATTGTCAGGATTTACTCCTTTATTTATAAGATAGTTTGTAATAAAATTTGCTCGTTTTAGAGATAATTCAATATTGTATTCACTTGTTCCGATGGCACATGTATAACCAGTTATTTTAATTTTAGTTTTTGGGTTATTTATTAAATATTCCGCAAATTCATCTAATTCATTAAATACATTTGTATTTTCATAAATATTATAATCAAATGTAAAATTTTGAAATATAAATAGTGCCTCTGGCATTTCGTATGTAGTTAGTATTTTTGTTGGAACTGTATCAATTTGTGGGATAACTGGTTGTGTAAAAGTAATTTTGTAAATATCCAATGTACCTATTCCGTCGGTTCTAACAGAGGAGAAGAATCCGATACTATCGTTGTTTAAATTAAAATATATATCATTATCAGGAGAGTTTATTGGATATCCTAAGTTTTCTGGTTTTGTCCAATTTCCTGTTTCGTCTTGTGTTGTTTTAAAAACATCAAAACCTCCCATTGTATTATGTCCTCTTGAGCAAAAATACATAATTTTGCCATCTGGACTAATATTAACGCTTTGCTCGTGGTAAGGAGTATTAATTATTTCACCAACGTTTTTTGGCTCGCTCCAAGTATTATCGTCTTGCATAGTACAATAAAAAATATCTTCTTCTCCATAGTTTGTTATGTCTGTTCTGTTGCTTACAAAATATACTATTGAGCTATCTGCTGTTATTGATATTGACGATTCTCTGGATTTTGTATTAACAGCTTCTCCAAAATTTTTGGGAGACGACCATTTTTCTTTTGTTTTATTATAATTAGAGTAATAAATATCTCCTTGATTATCATTTCTGTAAAAAAACATTGTATTGCCAGAATAAGACATACATAAACTTGCATCGTGAGTTCTTGTATTTAATATATTTAAGTTTTGTGTTACTGAATGTTGGTTATAGGTATAAATATCTTCAAAAAATCTATTGTCTTGTGGATGTATTAGATCTCCTTTTCCTTTTTTTCTTTTTGAAGTAAAAAGACTTAATGAATCATTAATTTCAAAATACAAATACTCTTGATTTGCTGTATTAATTTCATCTCCTAAGTTTTCAATAGTATTAAGTGTCTGAAGTTTCGGAGTTTATAATTAATTGATTATTACGTATATAATGTTTTTGCC
>JAOZQN010000930.1 GCA_029932195.1 Bacteroidales bacterium
TTCAACTAAAAAAATGGTGAAAATTAAATCTGAAAAAATCATCATGTAGAGTAGTTTGCAATATAATAATTTATATATGAACCTTTGTATTTTAAGTCTTTGCCATATGTTGTTACTACATTGTTTTGTGTTAAAGGTATTTTAATATAAGTGTATGGAATTTCGTTGTTGTTGGTGGCTGAATATAATATATCAATATCAGATTGAGGCACTTCCCATTCTAACAAATCTTTTTGTTCCATTGTAACAATTGTTGTAGAATTTCCAAATCGAGCAAAACCGTCAATGTGCATATCCGTAATTTCTAATCCAGCAACACCGTCTAACCATATGTAATTAGTAATTCCAAGATATTTTGTAAATAATCTTTCTATATCCGCCTGCGACATTCCTTTATTTCTGTTATTATTAATAATTGAACTTTTACAAGCCATTAGAGTTCCGTGTCCGTCGATTTCTACACTTCCACCTTCGCTAATAATCTCATTACTAATATCTATAATAGTTCTATTTTGGTCGGCAGCTATCTTTTTCGGAATTTCATTACAATTTTCATATTTGGCATCATTGCCCCAGCCATTAAAACCCCAGTTTTCAATTACTAATTTTCCATCTTTATCTCTCACGTAAATAGGTCCATTATCACGTATCCAAATATCATCTGTTTTATAAATTTTAAAATCAATATTCGTTAATTCTACTCCTGCATTGGCAAGTAAATTGGTTACTCGCTCTTTTTCTGTATTATCATAAACAATTAGGTGAACTTTTTCACTACTAACTAATTCTTTGGTCATTAGCACCCATGTGTCATCTAATCGATTACGATAATCAAGTCCATATTGGTGTTCGTGAGGCCACTGTAACCAAGTTCCTTCATGTTCTTCAGACTCTTCTGGCATTCTATAAAGAATATCTTCTTCGCTTGCTTGATAAATTTCTTCTTTTTTACAAGAATTGAAAAACACGCTTAATACAGTTATTAAAATAACTAAAAATACTGAAATTTTTGATTTTTTTGTCATAATTACTTTTTTTTAAATTATGTAATAAAATTAGTTCATTTTTTGTTTAAAAAATAAACACCATTTGTTTAAATTGTAAAGTCTATTATTACTTCGTTTATATTATATTGTTTTCTATTTTTACAATGAACCATATCGGAAATGTGCATTGAGGCGGGCCATTTTTTTTTGTTTTTTGTGTAGCCGTAGGCGAAACAAAAAAGCAAAAAATGACTGACACCAAACCGCTGTTATGGTTTTTATCAATCTTTTATAATGACTTTTAAAGTTTTAGTCAATTCGTTGT
>JAOZQN010000444.1 GCA_029932195.1 Bacteroidales bacterium
AAAACACCTAAAATTCAGTGATTTATAATTTCAACAAAATCCGTTATAATCAGAAGTTTTCAAATTAGATAAATTCTGAATTTTCTTTGGTAAACGATCGAACTTATTACCACTTATGTCCAAATAAGTTAAATTTCTAAGACCCTCAATTTCGTTTGGCAAACTCTTCAAAACATTTCGAGATAAATTCAAATATATTAAGTTAGTCAAATTTCCAATTTCTGGGAGCAAACTTATCAAATCATTTCCACTTAAATGCAAATATGTTAAATTCGTTAGATTTCCTATTTCCTTTGGCAAAGATTTTAGAGAGTTTCCAAATAAATACAAATGAGTCAAATGCGTAAAGTCTTCTATTTCATGGGGTAAAACGGTGAGCTTATTGCTATTTAATAATAAAATTTTAAGTTTAGTGTAATCAAATATTTCAGTTGGTATTTTTTTTAATTGCTTATTGCTTAAGTCAAGTGCTTGTGTTTCGTCTGTAAGTTCTTCAATATTTTCGGCAAGTAAATGTTCTGTTCCAGTTATGTCTAACAAGTATTTTTTATTGTCTCGTTTTACTTTTGCTAGGTTTTTCCAAGTAAACTTTTCTGCATCATCATATTTGTAATCTATTTTTACATTTCCATGCTCATCAATAAAACCATATTTGCCATCTTTTTCGGATAGTTTGAGTTGTGTAAACTGTGCAAATAAAACGCTTTGCAAAAATATTAATACTACGATTGTTAGGATTGTTTTTTTCATGAATGTATTTTTCACTTTCTATTAATATTTTCAACTAACTATTTATATTACAAATCAATTCCTTCTACTTTCATTTTGTCTGATGAGATATCATCTGTTTTGTTATCAACAGATGCAACACCTGCAATCGCAACCAATTCACTTACAATAACATTTAGAAAGCCTGGTATAAACTTGTTTTTTTATTACTGATTTTTGAAATATCGGCATTTTTTTTTTGTAAAGATAAAAAATGAAAGTTTTTTATCTCATATTTTTTTTATTCTACGGATAATTTACTATTATTTTTTATTTAATTTGTATGTTTATAATCAGATATTTGAAGTCTTCATCTAAAAATATGTGGTTGTCTTAACCATGGAAGTTAAGCCCTCCTTTTATTTTTTCCAAATATAAAATATAAATATATTTCTCAAAAAAAAGGCATCTATATTTTAAATATTTTTTTGATAAGGAATAAATTTATACTAAACTAGTATAATTAAAAAAGAATCAAATTCATCTTTTTCAATTTCTCTTTCTGTTCCGTTGTTTTGGGTAGTAAGTAGTGGGACAAAAGTTTCTTAACAATAGATTTTTTCTTATAACTTCTCGTGTAAAGCGTGGACGCTTTACGCATAGATAGTTATGCGGCAAGCGTCCACGCTTGCCACGAATTTTATTGTTAAGAAACTTTTGGCACACTACTTATATATCTGTTATTTTACAGAGTTTTCCACAATTTCAATTTCTTTGTCTGTTAGTTCGTAAAGTTGGTAAACCATTTTGTCAATTTCTTTGTCGGTTTGGTTTATTTTGTTTTGTAGTTCGTTTATTTCTTGTTTGTAACTATCAAAATAATCTTCCCACTTGTCTTGGTCTTTAAATGAAAGTTTTATTTTTTGCTTTTTAAGTTCGGATATAAAAGTTTTAAACTCAAAATTGTAGAAGTTTTGCAGTTTTTTGCTTATTTTCTGTATTTCTAAATTCGATTTTATTCGTTTTATAAATTTATCAGATTTTATTTGCAGTTCTTTGTTTAATGAAAGCATTATGTCTGCTTTTGCAGTTAGTTCGAATGAAGGATTTGCTATTGGAATTTGACCAAAATATTTCCAAATTAACTGATAACCATTTTGTATCTGTGTGCAATATTTTGTAATAAGCCACCAACCCGGTTTTGAGTTCAATACAGCAAGCAAAGCTTTGTTTTCGGTCGGAATTATCCACATTGAATCATTGCAGTATAATCCTTGTTCATCGTATATAAAACACGGCTTTACCTGAAATTTTTGATACATTATTTTGGGCTTGGAATATAGCTCTAAATATTTTTTAGATGGATTATTATCTAACTCTAACCAGTGATGTTGTCCTTTAAACGGTTTCTCGTTTGTTTCTTTACTGCCGTTGCACTGTCCTCGCTTTTTTAGTTTTGTTTCAAACTGCAATAAATGCTTTAAAATTGTAGGATAGCTTTGTTCTATAAAACGATAACTTCCAAAATGAGCAAGAATAATATTATCCAAATTTATTGAATTAGGCGAACCGTATCTTGTTAAGTTTCTTCCTCGTAATATATGACCAATTAAATCAATTGAATTTGCATCTTCTTTAATTAAATCTTTTTTTGTTTGATTATTAATTAAAAAAGCCTCGGTTAATCCAAATTTTATTCCATAATTAGCCTCACCTCCAACAAATTCAGAGAGGGTTTGAAATTTTCTTTTTAGTTTTTCTAATAAATTTTGTTCTCTGCTTGAAGTTATTACCCATGTTTCGCTGGAGAAATTTTCAGTTTTAAAATACTCGGTAGTATTAGCTACATTACTATAAAAGTCATTAGCATTATTTTCATTCAATACTGATATTGATATTTCTTCTTTTGGTTTTGCTTTTCGTGAAATAAAAATACACGGATAAGTAGTTGCTCCTTCAAAAATTTGAATATCGCCAAAGTCTATTAATTGCCGTAATTCATGTTTTAACATAAATTCTCTGAGAGGTTTTCCGTATCCAGCTTGCATCCACTTATTTGGCATAATAAAAGAGATAAGTCCAGCATTTTTCAATAAATTAATTCCCCTTTCTATAAAAAGAACATATAAGTCTCCTCTTTTTTGAAAAGTTTCATAATTCATTTTAGCCAATGAAGCCGAAATTTCTTTCATTGTTTCCAGTCTCACATACGGCGGATTACCAATAACCACATCAAAACCGCCTTTTTTTATGCCATAAGCCACTGGCGGCTCGCTTACTACTTGTAATTTTTCGGCATATTCATAAACTTTTTTTGATATTTCTAATGCTTCTTTTGCTAATTCTTCTGCCTTCTGAGCTTTTTCTTTTATCAATTTTGCATAATTGGGTTTACTCTCTGGTAATATCTGATAATTCTTTTCTTTTATCTTGGGATTAAACACATGTGGAAATTCTTTATGCCAATCAAAAGCCTTATCACCTGCTACTTTGGGGTCGTCTATAAGTGAGTTTCCACACTTTATATTGCCCGACAGATCAGATAATTCTCTTCCTTTTTGGGCGGTGCGTAACCAAAGAGAAAGTTTTGCAATTTCAACACTCTCTTCGTTAATATCCACCCCATAAATATTATTTTCAAGAATAGACTTATCGGTTTCGTAAAGGCGTAAACTTTCGCCTGTTAGTTCCGAAATTAAATCATCTATTTGCTTGTGTTCGCTTATCAAAAATTCAAGAGCTTGATTTAAAAATGCACCACTACCGCAGGCAGGGTCAAGTATTTTTAAATTAAGTAACCAATTTTTGTAATTATGCAGAGTGTCAAAAAGTTGTTTTCCTTCTTTGGTTATTTTACCGTCTTTTTTTCGGTGTTTTTCATCAATCAGGATGTTGTTTATTTGTAATTGGTCTTTTTTCTCGTTGCAAAGTGTGCCAACTGTGTTTTCTACAATGTATTTTGTAATATATTTTGGAGTGTAAAAAACTCCGTCTTTCTTGCGTCTGCTTTTCTTTTTGTCAATTTTTCCACCTTGCAGTTGGGCAGTTATTTCTTCAATTTCGTTGAGCGAATGTTCAAAAATATGTCCAAGAATATTTACGTCCACTTCTGTATTAAAATCATAGGCAGATAATTTCAGACTGTCTTTTTCAAGAGCAACATCATCAATTTTTAAATCTGGATTGTCCAATATTTCATCAGCTCGAAAAAGTCCGCCGTTGTATGCAGGAATTTCGCCCCAGTCTTCAATTTTTTTACCTTTGTCGAGATACGAAAAATAATCTTTAAAAAGCTTATAAAGAGGTTGATAATAATTGAGTTTTTTTAGGTTTTTCCAGTCCGAAACAATTTTGCTGATGGTATTTGGAGGAATTAATCCGCAGTCTTCGGCAAAAAACACAAATAGAAATCTGTCTAAAAGTTTTTGCGATTTTTTAAAAAGAATTAATTTATCGTATTGTGGATTGTTTTCTACAATGCTCGCAAATATTTTATCTTTAAATTGCTTATAATCAGCATAAAGCTTGTCGGAAATATCGTTTTCATGAAACTTGGTTTCTTGCTTTAGTTTTGCTGGCAGGTCGTTCAAAATACTCTCTTTGCTCAAAAGAAGATACAAAAACTTAAATTGTTCTTTGTCAAGATAAAACAAATTAAACTCTTCGTATTCGGTTGCATTATCCACATAAAACCGCAAACTCTGAAAGTTTGAAGTTACGACATATTTACAACCAGGCTGGTTATTTTTGTATCCGAAAGCCTGTTTTTCTATGCTTTCCAGATTTTTTGTTGTTGTAGATTTTAGTTCAATTACGCCAATCGCTTTTCCGTTGCTTATAATTGCTCCGTCTGCTTTTCTTGCGTCTTTTTGGTTTTTGTATTCTGTTGTAAGATTATAATTTTTATCAGGATTAATAGTATATCCCAAAGTTTGCACAAAGATTTCACGCAAAAATCCTTCTTGATAATTCTCTTCTTTGAGTTGCATTATATTTGCAAGTCTCAATTTATCGCCATAAAATTCTTGAAATTTTATATATGCTCTATCTACCTTATTATTATCAAGGTTTTTGAGGTGTTTTTTTACTACTGATTTTTGAAATATCGGCATCTTTTTTTTTGTAAAGATAAAAAATGAAAGTTTTTTATCTCATGTTTTTTTTATTTAACCTGCATTATATCATTTGGACTTTGGATAAAAAAATAACCACAAGATTTTTTAAGTCAGCAGGTGACTGCTCGGTTAAGTCAGCGGGTGACTTAAAGTCACCCGCTGACTGTTTCGGCTAATCTTCAGCTCAAATAAAACATTTGCGATATAATTAACTATTAATCAGTAAATTATAATTTCAACAAAATCCATTATAATCAGTAAAAATATGTTATTTGAGGGTTTGAGAAACAGAACAAAAATTCTCAAAACCCCAAACAATAGCA
>JAOZQN010000445.1 GCA_029932195.1 Bacteroidales bacterium
GTTCTATTTTCTACTTTTAGAGTTTTTTTGAAAAATCCTGTTACAATAAAATTTCCTTCTGTATCTGTTGTAATATCAGAAATATACTTGTAATTGTCTCCATTAATTTGTTTTTCCCAAATCAACTCCCCTTGCTCCGAATATTTTGCAATAAAAATAATTGGAATAGTTTTTATGATTGTAGTATCTTTTTTGTTTGGGATTTTTTCTTCGTAAATGCCTGTAACTAAAACATTGTCATCATCTAAAATCATTTTTGTAATTGTGGTATTTGAGTTGTTTTTTGAATACTCAAACCAATTTACAGATATATTTTGTGAAACACAACTTAATGATAGTGCTAATATAAATAATGTCGCAAAAAAGGATTTTTCTATCTTCATATCTCTTTATGTTTAAATGTATTTTGTAAAGATATAAATAAAAAATCAATAAAAAAAAGCTTTTTTTTAGTAATTTGAATAAAAAATACTTGATTTTATCCACAATATCAATAAAAATCAATAATATGGTAAGTAAAATATTTTTTTTGCTGTGTTTTTTTCAAAAAAGTTTAAATGTTACACCATAGTTATACCTGTGTGTTTTCTTAGAAACATAATATACTTAATGTAAGCGAAATATAAAACAAAAAACACCCACGTAAGGTTGGACAGGTAATTACTCATTCTTTTAGCTTTATATTATAATGAAAAGACCACTACAAAAAAAAATAATATATTGATAATTAAGATATTACAAATAAAAAAGACCACTACAATTTAATGTTTTTTTGTATAATTAATAATTAGAAAACATGTTAAAATTGTGTAAGTTTCCAACTTTACGTGGGTAGCCCAAATTATAAAACAAATAGAACAAGAATTAGATATTGAACTTGAAAAAGTTGATGAAATTAAATGGGAAACAAAAGGTTATGTTTTAAACGAGCAGGCAGAAGTATCTGGATTAGGTTTGTATGATTGTGGTATTTCAGATATTTCATTTTTAAAAGATTTAAAAAATCTGACATATCTTAACTTAATGGTTAATAATATTTCAGATATTTCAACTTTAAGAAATTTAAAAAGCCTAACTGGGCCTGGGCTTGTTTCATTTTCTAATAAAATTTCAGATATTTCATCTTTAAAAGATTTGAAAAATCTAACATACCTTGTTTTACAGAGTAATAAAATTTCAGATATCTCTCCTTTAAAAGATTTAAAAAATCTCATAAATATAGATTTAAGTTTTAATAACATTTCAGACATTTCATTTTTAAAAGATTTAAAAAAACTCATAAGTCTTGATTTAAGTTCTAATAAAATTTCAGATTTTTCATTTTTAAAAGATTTAAAAAAACTCACAAATATAGATTTAAGTCATACTCAAATTTTAGATTTTTCATTTTTAAAAGATTTAAAAAGGTTGTCAGTTATCAATTTAAGTTTTAATAATATTTCAGACATTTCATTTTTTAAAGATTTAAAAAATCTGACAGATATAAATTTAAGTGGTAATCAAATTGTAGATATTTCAATTTTTAAAAATAATAAAAATTTACAATATTTGTGGATGTATGATAATAAAATAACTAATATCTCAGAAATTGCAAATTTTAATAATTTGAAGGAATTAAGTTTCTCAAAGAATAATATTGACGATTTTTCTGCAATAACAAAATTAAAATCTCTTACAAAACTTTCTTTATTGAAAAATAATATTTCAGACATTTCATTTTTAAAAGATTTGAAAAGCCTGACAACTCTTGATTTAAGTTCTAATAAAATTTCAGATATTTCATTATTAAAAGATTTAAAAAACTTAAATAGATTACATTTACAAGAAAACCCTATAAATGAATTACCTAAATGGATTACAGATTTTGATGTTGAGATAAAATGGGAAAAAGACAGAAATTATGCAGAAGATTTTATTTTATTTTATAATAATCCAATAACAAATCCACCACTAGAAATAGTAAAACAAGGTAAACAAGCAATAAAAAGTTATTTTGAGCAAATAGAAAAAGGTGAAGAGTATCTTTTTGAAACAAAAGTGCTTATAATTGGTGAAGGCGGTGCTGGCAAAACAAGTTTTTCGGTAAAAATGAAAGATAAAAACGGAGAACTGCCCAAAGACAAAGACACAACTCTCGGCATAGAAGTAACACAATGGGATTTTGAAACCAGTCACCCAAAAAGAGACAAACAAACGATGTATGCCAATTTGTGGGATTTTGGCGGACAAAAGTTGTATCAAGGCACTCATCAAATATTTTTTAGCCAAAAATCTTTTTACGTTTTATTAGACGATACCCGAGAAGAAAAAACGGATTTTGCCTACTGGCTAAACACCGTAGAGCAACTCGCTGGCGACGATAGTAAATTATTGATTGTAGTAAATAAAAAACACGAACACGTTCCGCAAATAGACGAAAATGGTTTAAAAGGTCGTTTTGGCAATTTAATTAGCGATTTTATAACTGTTGATTTGAAAAATGATACCGAAGGAATTGCTGTTTTGCAAGAAGATTTAAAACGTATGTTGCTAAAACTTCCTGGCATTGGCGATGCCTTGCCTACTTCGTGGGTAAATATTCGCAAAGAATTATTTGAGATTAAAGAAAGTTTTATAAGCCAAGACCGTTATATTGAGATTTGCAAAAAGCACAAAACCGACATTATAAAACTCAATTTTTTGAGCGATTATTTTAATCGTATCGGTGTTTTTACACATTATTATGATGATAAGTTGCTAAAAAACAGGATTTACTTAAATTCCAACTGGCTTGTAAACACGGTTTACGAAGTTTTGAATCATAAAATAGTAAAAGACAACAAAGGCAGAGTTTCCGAAGCACAAATAAAAGAAATTTGGTGTAGCGATACCATGTTTTCAGAAATTGATAATCTGAGCCAATTAATGCACCGCTTTGGCTTAATGTATGAAATTGACAATACCAAAAGTTATGTAATTCCTGCACATTTACCCGCAGAACAACCCTACACAAAATGGCATCACGAAAACGGTAATGAAATTTTGCAATTTGCCTACGAATTCGACAAATATATGCCACGAGGAATTATGCCACGTATAATTGTTGCACTTCACAGGCAAATAAAAAATCAGCAACTTGTCTGGAACAGAGGTTTAAATATTGAACTTGGCAATACTTTTGCCGAAATAAAAGAGACTTACGACAAAAGCAATAAATTTCTTATCCGTATAGTTGGCAATCAGAAAAAAGAACTTTTGGGAGTTATTAATAACGAATTTGATAAATTATTAGAACCTTATAAAAAACTTCACTACGAAAAACTTGTGCCGTGTATTTGTGGAGAGTGTAAAGGAAATCCGAAACTACATTTTTTTGAACATTCCGATTTAATAAGAAGAAATAAAAAGCAAGTATTAGAAATTGAATGCAAAATTAGTTACGAAAAAGTAAATGTTGTTAAACTTCTTGATGGCGTTGAAAATGTTTTGGAAGTAATTGGTCGCCGTGTAGATATGACAAGCCGTGAAATTATAGAACGAACCCGTGAAATAGAACAAGCAAAAAACAAATTGGACAAGAAAAAACTCAAACTTGCATTGCTGTCAGCATATCCTAATTATGATGATTTAGAAATGTTTATGGACGAAGAATTTGATATTGCATTAAACACCTTTGTAAGCGAAAAAGACAACATGAAAACAGTTACATACCAACTAATAAAAAAAATGATTGCACAAGGCAAAATCCAAGAGCTAATAGAAAAAGCAAAAGCAGATACAGATAATAATTTAATCCAGAAATTTTAAGCAAAAACCCGCAAGCGTCTGCAAGACCTTGTGGCGTTTAAAACTACAAAATAAAATAATATGAAACAACAATTTGATGAGGCACTAAAAAGTGCTTTCGGAAGTTTTTCGGAACTGGAACAAATGTTTGATTATAATTTAGATACAGAGCTAAATGAAATAACAACCAACAGAAGTAATATGAACGAAATTGTAAAAGATATTCGTAAATGGGCAGAAAAACACGATAAAATTAGAGAGGTAATAGAAGGAGCATTAGAGGAAGTTCCTGGAAATACAAAATTGAAAGTGTTTAAGAAAAATTGGCTTACTCAAAAATCCGAAATTAATGTAAAAGGAGACGGTGGTTTTTATATTGATAATGTTCCAAATACAAATGTGAAAATCACAAAAACAAGTAGTATAAAAAATGTAGGAAATGGTATTATATTGCAAGATATTGATGCGGACGGAAATGTTATAATAAATTATAACTCGGGAGAACAGAAAAAGGAGAATAAAGAAAAGGAAATAATCAAACAAAATAATAATAATATGGATTTAATAAAAATAATATTGAAAGGAGATTTTGAAAAATTAGAGCAAATTTTAGAATATTTAGATAAGAATGAAGGTGATATTCCAACAAAACTTAATCTTAGTGAAGATGAATATCAAGAAATATTAAAATGGTTAGATGCAAATGAATTTTTAAAAGTGGAGTTTTTGGATTTTAAAGTAATCCCACTTTATGTTACAAGTAAAGGAAAATTTGCTTACAAAAATAAATTTTGGAGTAATAATAAGACAGATTTATTATTAAACAAAGAGGAAAAAATAGATAAAGAAAAAATATTATTCTTATCTGCCAACCCAACTGACGAAGCTAGATTACAAACAGATAAGGAATATAAAGTTATTAAAGAGCGGCTTAAAAGTAGCGAACAACGAGATAGTTTTGAATTATTAATGCCAGAATTGGCTCTCACAATAGAGCAACTTGTTCTCGCAATGAATCAGAAACCAGAGATTGTTCATTTTTCGGGACATGGCGAAAAAGAAGGCATAATTATTACCAACGAACAAAATGAAAATCAATTAATGCCAGTAAGACCTTTGAAACGTTTGTTTAAGCAACATAAAAACGCTATAAAATTGGTTGTGCTAAATGCTTGCTATTCTTCCAGACAAGCCGAAACTATTTCAGGATTAGGATTTTATGTTATTGGAATGAAAACAACTGTTGAAGACGAAGCCGCAATTAGTTTTGCTACTGGTCTTTACATCGGACTTGGAGCAGGAAAAGAAGTGGAAACTGCTTTTGATGATTCAATGATTATTTTAGAAACAAAATTTCCCTCACTTGA
>JAOZQN010000446.1 GCA_029932195.1 Bacteroidales bacterium
ACAAATAATTATAGAAAATTGTCTTTTTGGAGTAGATATTAATCCTAACTCTGTAAATATTTGCAGATTAAGACTTTGGATTGAACTATTGAAAAATTCATATTACACACCCATAGCGACGCAAGGCATAGCGTCTCCAAAATTAGAATTACAAACCTTACCAAATATTGATATTAATATTAAACAAGGAAATTCGCTTGTCGGACGTTTTGCCCTAAACGGAAACAACGTAGAGACACACGGCAGTGCGTCTAGAAGTTTGTCTAGCAGTTCATCTAGTGCATCTCTACAAAAAATGCGAATTGCTACCCAAAAATATAAGACGCAAGTAATTTTATATAAATCAACAAACGACAAAAAAGTAAAACAAAATATAGAAAAAGAAATAACAAGAATAAAACAAGAGTTTTCACAAAATGTAAATCCTAACGATAAAGATTATATTCTTCTGAAACAAAAAGAGGCAAAACTTGGCGAAATGCCAATGCTATTTACTCAAAAAGATAAAGATAATTGGAAAAAAGAAATAGAAAAATTAACAAAAGAAGTTACCGAACTTAAAAGATTATATGACGAGAAATTACAAACACTTTATGGCAAGGCTTTTGAATGGCGTTTTGAGTTTCCCGAAGTTTTAGACGAAAATGGAAATTTTGAAGGATTTGACATTGTTATAGGAAATCCGCCGTATGGAGTAAAATTAACCGATTACGAAAAAAAACATTTGAAAAGTATTTATTCTTGGGATAAATCAAATAATTCAGCTTCATATTTTATGGGACTGGCAACAACCCTTGTAAAAACAACATTTAATCATTCTTTTATTGTTCCAAAACGGTTAAGTTATTCATTAAACTGGAAAGCAACAAGAAGTTTTTTACTTAAATATAATATTGATTTGCTGATAGATACTTCAGAAGCCTTTAAAAAAGTAGAACTTGAAACAATGATTTATAAAATATCAGTGAAAAAAAACGATGGTTATTATAAATGTGGATTTGTTGTTGATGAGAAAATTATTGACGAAAGAACTAATTTTAAAGGTTTAACAGAAGATAGATTTTTATTATGGATAGATTCTAAAAATCAAAGCATTGTAAATAAATATTTGAATAATACCAAAGAATTTTCTCAAATTGCGAAAATTAATTGGGGTGGCAATGTTGTTAAATATTCAGAAAAAAATAAAAAACAGAATTTTTTAAAATTATACAGAGGAAAAAATATTAAACAATATTATGTTGATAAAAATATAGAATACATTAATTTTAAAAATATTGACACTAATTTTTATGTAAAAGGAGAAAAACTACTTATCCAAAGAATTTTTTCAAGATATGGTGAAAAATTAATTGGAAATTTTAGAAAAGCAAGATTTGTTGCAACTTATGTAAATGATAATCATTATGTTGATAAGACAGTAACAATGATATGGAACTCTGAATATAATTTAAAATATTTACTTGGTATCTTAAATTCAAAGTTAAGTTCTTGGTTTGCACATTTTTATTTATACAATCGTTCTCAATTAACTATGGAATTTATGTATCGCTACGCAAGAGAATTTCCTGTTAAAATTGTTTCTATAAAGCAGCAGCAAACCATTGCAGACAAAGTTGATGAGATTCTTAAAATCAAACAGACAGATATTAATGCAGACATTAGTAAATTAGAAACAGAAATTGATAAAATGGTATATAAATTATATGGACTTACAAAAGATGAGATAAAAATTATTGAAGGAGAATAAAAAGATATAAGTAAATTGGAAGTCAAAAAATCATAAATGAATAAAGATGAAGATAAATAAAAATATGAAAATGGCAGATTTAATTCTTATGAATTATCAACTGCTACCAGTGATAAATCGTTTTGGAATACAACTCGGTTTTGGCGAAAAAACTATTGAACAAATTTGTAACTCAAAAAATATTGACATTAATTTTTTTGTTGAAATAGTAAACGCATTTCACAACGAAGATTATTTACCAGAAAAACACTTTCAAAATAAATCTTTAAATCTAATTATAAACTACTTAGAAAAATCACACGACTATTTTATTAATGTAAAATTAAAAAACATTGAACAAATGGTTGATGAATTTGTAAAAAAATGCTGTCCCGAAGAAGTGCAAAAAATAGAACTGATAAGAAACTTTTTTAACGAATACAAAAAAGAGCTGATTACACACATAGACCACGAGAACACAGTTGTCTATCCTTACACAATGCTATTGGAGAGAGCATTTATTTCGCAAAAAAAAGAAGATGTGGAATTATTGAAAAAATATAAATATTCAATAAATAAATATGCGTCGGAACATTCCGATGTAGAAGAGAAAATATTTGACCTTAAAAATATTATAATAAAATATATTCCCGAAACACAAGAAACAGACCTTTGTAATCATATATTATTTGACCTTTTCGAACTTGAAAAAGACCTAATAAATCATCAACGAATTGAAGAAAAAGTGCTAATTCCAAAGGCAATAAAAATGGAAAATTCAATTAGTGTTTAGTTTTAAATTTTTAATTAGTTATCGTATTTCTTATGAAAATATTAATTTTTGAAAAAAGACATATTGTTAGTAAAGGTCTGTATTCCATAATAAAAGAAATTGAAAATTCTATAGAAATTATTTTAATAGATAGTTTTATTCAATTTCAAAAAAACATACAAGACATAGCACCAGATTTGTTGTTTATAAATCATAACTTATTGGAAAAACTATCTGATAGTGCCAATAAATCTAAACTGCAACACACAAGAATAATTTTAATAACAAACAATCATTCAACTTCTTTTAATGATTTTTTAATTATTGAAAAAATATTAATTAACGAAAGAAAAATAGATATAGAAGAGAAGATACAAAATATAATTACTGATAATTTTGACAACGAAAACGAGCAAAATAATTCGGGTGAAATTACTGAGCGAGAGGTAGATATAGTGAAATTAATTGCAAAAGGAAATACAAACCAAAAGATTGCAGATCAACTTTTTATAAGTCCGCACACAGTTACTACGCATCGTAAAAATATTACCAAAAAACTTGGCATAAAAACAGTTTCGGGACTAACAATTTACGCAATTCTAAATAATTTAATAGAAATTTAATTACAAACTACAGGTTTCAAGTTGCAGGTTACGCAAAGCGTTGAATAATTTGACAAACCTGCAACCTGTAACCTGCAACCTGTAACCTGCAACCTGTAACCTGCAACCTGTAACAAAAAACAATGGAGTGGTATATTTTTTTATTTGT
Organism: Bacteroidales bacterium; assembly: GCA_029932195.1. Classification (GTDB taxonomy): domain Bacteria; phylum Bacteroidota; class Bacteroidia; order Bacteroidales; family JAOZQN01; genus JAOZQN01. The sequence goes on from JAOZQN010000446.1 coordinate 3,273, forward strand.
TGTAGCTATCGGATTTGTTTCGGGGTTTATAAACACACTTGCTGGAAGTGGCTCACTGGTGAGCATTCTGATGCTAATTCATCTTGGACTTCCTATTAATGTTGCCAACGGAACAAATCGTATAGCTATAATGATGCAAAATATTGTTGGTGTTGCCAGTTTTAAAAAGCAAAAAGTTTTTGAGTGGAAAGAAGGAATTTATCTATCAATTCCAACGGCTGTGGGGGCAACAATTGGAGCATTATCAGCTATTAGTTTAAAAAACGATATAATGGAAATTGTGATTGCCATTATTTTGTTGTTTATGCTTGGTATTCTGGTAATTAAACCAGATAAATGGATAAAAGGGCAGGCAGGAAAATTTAAAGAAAAACCATCTGTTTGGCAAATTATAATCTTCTTTTTTATAGGACTTTACGGCGGATTTATTCAAGCAGGAGTAGGATTTTTTCTTCTTGCTGGGTTGGTTCTCAGTGCTGGCTTTAATCTAGTGAAAGCAAATGCCGTTAAAGTATTTATTGTTCTTATGTATATCCCACTCACGCTTGCAATTTTTGCATTTAGCGGACAGGTTAACTACCTGTTTGGCATTGTGTTGGGAATAGGAAATATGGCTGGAGCATTTTTAGCAACAAAAGTTGCAGTAAAATGGGGACCACAATTTATACGATATTTTCTTATTGTAATAATTTTTGGCTCTGCTTTAAAATTATTATACGATAATATTTTTCCACCAATTTTAGAACTCTGATTCATCTAAGAATTTAAGAGCAAAAATTTGAATAAAATATCCGAACATAAATTCATTAAGAGCTTTTTAATCTTATGAAGACTCATAAAAACCTAAATATCAAGAATTTTAAAACATTTAAGTTTACTCTTATAAATTAGGATTTTAAATATTTTGAGTAACGCAGAGATTTGAGTTTTTAGAAGTTCACTTATATAAAATAAAAAACTCCCTCTATTTTTACAAATATTGGGAGTTTTTGTTCTTTACTTAGAAGTTTATTCTAAAATTATTGAATTATTATTTTCTTGTAATACGTTTCGTTGTTTGAATTTAATTTTATAAAATAAATACCTTTGGAATAATTAGATAAATCTATTTTTGTTTTATTGTTAAAATTAGATGTATAAATAATTTTTCCTTCTATATTTAATATTTCTAAATAAATATTATCATTTGTGTTGTTTTCTATTTCAAAAACACCGTTTGATGGGTTTGGATATATTTGGAATAAATTATTTTCAGTATTTTGAATACTAACCTCATCTAAAATTGTGATTGTTTGTGCTGTAGAATTTTCACAAAAATCACCATAAGCCGTAAGAGTTATTGTATATGTGCCAGCCGAAGTATATTCATGTTCAAAAAAAGCTTCAAAAACATCTTGTGTTAAGGTATTTCCATCATCAAATTCCCAATAATATGAGGTATAATTAGGGTTACTATAATTCTCAATGCCTACTGTTGCATTGGGGTAGATTTGTGTTTCAGGAGTTACTGTAAACTCAGCAATAATATTTTCGTAGTTAATAATTACATCGTTGGTAGCCGAAGGGCAATTTGAATTTGCTACCGTCCACCTTAAGATATTTTCGCCTTCTCCAACGTTTGTTATTGTAGTTGTAGCAGTAGATATGTCTGTAAAATCGCATGTTCCTGCAAGAATAGACCAATAGCCATATCCAATAGTTGGATTGTTTGCCACCAAATTTGTTGTGTTTTCGCAAATATCTTGGTCTTCTCCTGTTTCTGCTATGTTTGGTAGATAAGAAATAGTTACATCATCGGAAGAGATACAACCTAAATTGGCATAAAAGTTATTAACTATGTTTTATTTATTTCA
>JAOZQN010000447.1 GCA_029932195.1 Bacteroidales bacterium
GCTACATCAATACAGAATATTTATATTTTTCAACAAAATACGTTATAATCAGATAAAATCAAATATTTTAGGATGCAAAAGCGGTTCACCAAAATTATGCAAATAGGCTATTTTTTGTCCACATTTTTTTAGTAACTTTATGGAAATCTTAAATGTTTCCATAGACATATATCCCTTATCTCTTTTTTGATTTGGATGAGGACAGTAATTACATGATAAATTGCAATGATTTGATATTTCAATTTGATAAACTTTCATGTCTAAAATTTAATTTGCCAATTTTGTAAATAGTTGCTTTCTTACCTGAAACAAGTGTTTCAAATTCTTTTTTAATTATTAATTTATTTTTAAAATTCTGATTCAAGATAGTTTTAATTGAAATTTCTCTTGATACTAAAATGACAATTAAGCCACTTAAAGCTAATACTCTATAAAATTCATTGAAAATATTATTATAAAATTCATTAATATTTTCAATTTTTTGATAAATACCCCATGCAGGGTCTGTGATTATTTTATCAATAGAATTGTCTTCATATCTTGTCATTGAAAGGGCATCTAACTGTCTAACAATAATTCTATCTTTTAATTTTAGATATTTAACTTTCTTTTTTAGGCTAACAGTATTTTCTTTATCTATATCACTTGCAAGTATAATTGGTTTTCCTTTTACTTTTGCTCTGCATATAGGGATTGAACCATTCCCCGCAAAAGGGTCAATTACAATCTCTTTAAATTTAGGTTCTGATATTTGAACTAAAATATGAGCTAATTCATGTTTTAATTCGCCTTTTTCCCTTCCTTTTTTAATATTTTTTGATTTTATTTTTATTGAAAAAAAACCTATATTTTCATCTCTGTAATGAAAACAAAACTCAAAATCGGCTTTTGATTTCATTAATTTTAGTTTTGTATGTTTAATTATATTTTTTTCAATTTTTCCATTCAACGTCCAGTTTATTTTAGATGGAGTATTTTTATCGAAATATAGTATTCTAAAACTATTTCTATCATCAAATTGTCTTGGAAATTTAGATAGTTTATTCAAGTAATTTAGAACATTCTGAGCAAATCTTTCTAATGAAGTAACATTTGATTTGAAATAAAAAACTTCAAAAGAATTACTAAGAACAGGAATAGATTTTATAAACTGAGATTTCACCTCTGTCTTGTAATAAATAAGACCGTCCCACACATTTAAGACCGTTGTATTTTTTACACTGCTTTTCAAAAAACTTTTAACAGGTTCGGATAAACCTGTTGTAAATGTTGAAATATATTTTTTCATATTGTTATTTGTAATTATACGTTTCAATTATTTGATAAACTTCATCTATGCTATCAGATATAAAAACAACATCTGATATTTTATTTTTTATTGAGAACTTTTTAAGTAAAGCATATAGATTAATTTGTTTTGAAAAAAAATCTTTTCCAAATAAAATTATTGGGGCTTTCTCTTTATTTTTATCATATTTAAGTTGAGACAAAAATGAAAATATTTCATTTAAAGTCCCCATACTTCCAGGTGCTACGATAATCGCTTTATTAGACCTTTTTAATAGCCAATATTCTCGTTCATGAACAGAAAAAAACATTGCTATACGAGTGGCAAACTTATTAATAGGCTCATTTATATAGTGTAATGTGGGTATAGAAAGATTCTCTGAACCATTTAATTGTGTATTAACTATTTTTTCACTTGAATTTAGATAATTATCCATTGTGTATAAAGGAACACTTGATAATTTTTTTATCGTTCTTATTACATTATCCTCAGTATCTCTCGAAAAATACGCTCCAAGATTAGCCGCCTCCATTATACCAGGTCCGCCTCCTGTAACAATTAAATAACCGGACCCTGAAAGTTTTTTTGATAATAACGAAATGTCTTTATATAAATCGGTATTTCTCCCAATATTATGTCCTCCCATAAAACCAATAACAGACTTATTATTTAAATAATCATTTAAACAATAAGAAATACTTAAATCATGAATTCTTTTGAATATTTCTATATTAGGAACTTCAAAAAAATTCTGATATCCACTATTGTGAATTTTCTCAATATTGAGTTCTTTTATTGACTTTTGCGTGTATAACTTTTCTTGAACAATATTAAAAGGAAGTTCTTTGTTTTGAGGAATAAATATGCCACCATTATTTATTATTGCTGAAATGTCAACATCCCTAAATTTACATTTTATAAATGCTGTATTTATAAGATTTATAAATTTCCATTTAATTTTGATTTTTGTAAAATCAATGTTGTATAATAATTTATTTTGTAGAAGTCCTGATTTTACAATTTTTTGGACATTCTTTTTATCAAGTCTTGTTATTATTTTTTTGTGATTCATTTAAAATATTATTTGTTTTCTTTGGGTTAAAAAAACGAGTTATATCATCTTTATATTTATATTTACCATAACATAAAGAGTAATTCATTTTTGTTTTATACGCATCTTTAATATTCGAAACTGATAAAAAAATACCAGGACTATAATTCTTATATTTGTAATCCCAAGGTGCAAGAACATCAAATAATATATTATGAGTAATGCTTTTGAAAACTAATGACTGAGCAAATAAATTATTACCTAACCATAGTTCTGTTGTGTAAAAATCGTTATTACTATATAGAAATTCAAATAGGTTTATTAATTCGTTATCGACCTCTTGACTAAACCTATATTTACAAAATTTTTTCCAAGAAATTAGTACTTTATTTACATTTAAATTTTTAACAATTTTTGTTTTAATATTTTTACGTTCTACTTTTTTATATTTAGTTAATAATTGATTGATTGATTGACTTTTGTTATTAACTTCAACTAAAACCAAATCTTGTTCAGGTAAAATAAGTAATTGTTTCATATTTACTATTTTATCTAATAAATTTAAAATTTTTTTCTTAAAATCAATATTCGTTAAAAAAACAGGAAATGCGTGTGCAAATACGATATGCATATATTGATTAGTTTGCAAATAACACATTCTTAACGTATGCAAAGATATAAAATAAGCTAATAAAGCTTCACTTATTGAATTAATTACTCTGTTATATGAGAGAAGTGAAAATTCAAAATGTCTATTTGTGGGAATTATTAGTTCTAAATCTTTAATAATGTCTGCGTTTAGACATTGAACATTGAAAATATAACTTTTTTTTCGTGTTTTTAGAATTATTTTATCAAAGTCAGTTGTTAAAAGAAAAAAGTCAAGATTTTCTTTTGATTGTAATAATATTGTCATTTAGTGAATTTAATTAAAGAATTTTGATATTGCTTCTTCAATATTTTTTGTATAATTGTTTATGAAATATTTTTAAAATTACATTCAAATTTAGAATTGTAATTTTTGTCATAATAGTTTTTATAATATTTTGTTTGATAACGTTGAGTACATATATCTCCTTGTGGATATTTTTTTTCTGAAAAACTATTTGGCGTGAAACGGTAAAAATATAGATATTGAGGTATTTTTTTAAACTTACCTTTTAGTAAATGATGAAGCATATAATCAATATCTTCACCATTTGTTGTTTCATTAAAAGGATATTCTTTCCAATCATTTTTACGAATAATTTGAAACTGATTAAAATAAGTTGGTTGATTCACAGTATCAGGGTCAATTTCATATATTTGTAATGGTGGCAAATAAGTTAAGGACTCTTCAATATTTTCCAATAGTCCATCTGTATGAATTCTAACCATACCAGATGAGAAAATTCTAATATTTTCAGATACTGATTTATTTGCAAGTATTTCCTCATTGATAAAAGAAACAGTATTGAAGTGTAACAAATCATCACCATCTAAATAACCAATCCATTCTGTTTTTGCTTCTTCAAATCCAATATTTCTAACTTTTCCTGCGGTATCATTTCCTAAAACTTCAATTATTCTTTTACTATTACAATTAATATATTGTAAATTCTTTTTGAAACAGTTTAAAGCATCTTTTCCTTTGCTTGTGTCAGCACAACAAATTAAATCAAAGTTCTTTGATGTTTGGGAAGCAATGGACATTAGAGATTCTAAAAGAAATCTAGCATGATGAGCGGTAATTACTATTGTTAATTTCATTATTAATTTATTATTTTTTTATTATTTTTTTATTAATTAAATTAAAAGCATCTTCTATTTCTATACCACTTGTTACTTCCGAAAAAATATTTTCTCTTATTTTAGAGAGGTTTTCAAAATAAGGATAATTAAGGTAATTAGATATTTTTGAAAGAATGAAGTCTGGATTATTCTCTGAAATTATGTTAATTAGAAATTGCTCTACAAGTTCAACTCCTTTTTTTTCAGGAAGTTCTCGAATTTTTAGAGCGATTTCATTCTCATTTGGCCAAGAAATTAGATTTTCATAATTGTAACCATTCTTTAAATCATTTGATTGTAATATTTGGCTCATATTAAAACCAGGTAAAAATAAAGAACTACTATAACTCCACAATGTTTCGTAAATTGATGTTAATCCAGGTGTTATAAACTGAAACTCTGTTGTTAAAAATAATTTTCTATATGCCTCGTTTGAAAGCTGATTGTGAAATACGATTTTATGATTATTTATATATTTGCTATTTAAATTAGCCATGTCAATTAGACCACCAATAATATAAATTTTTTTAATATTCGGATGTGAAGTTATAACAGGTAGTATTGAATTTACTATCCAAGTTGAAAACAATTTAGGTATTCGTCTATTAAATGGGATGTTCATGCCTCCAAAAGCAATTAATACTGTTCCTTTTTTTTTCGCATTTCTTCTATTCCACTCTAAGAAATTGAAAAGAGGATTTATTTTTATAACATTTCCATTATGTGATTTGTTCTCTAATTTATTGTCTACTCCATAATAACCTTGAATTAAATAGTAATCAACAAGTTCAAGGCAATCAGGTATTTTATTCCACATCCAAAAAAGGATATCAATCATAATAACTTTAAAACCTTTAAGTTTTGCCCATTCAGAAAATTCTGGATTTGTGTTTGAAAAAATTATAATATCACTCGCTTTATTTGTATATTTTAGTATTTTTTCAAAACTTTTTTCATCAGATGTGTCGATGTCTATATAATGTAAATCAGGATACGAAGCTCTTACATAA
>JAOZQN010000448.1 GCA_029932195.1 Bacteroidales bacterium
ATAATTAACCATTAACCATTTCCAAAAAGGCTTTACCTTTTTCTGTTATTTTATATTTTTGTTTTGGGCTTTTAGGTTTTTCGGGTATTGTTCTTTGTATTAGTTTGTTTTTAAACAATTTAGCAATTGTATTTTCTAAATGTGTTGTAATTTGTTTTTGTTTTAATATTAAAGAAATTTCTTTTTTAGAAAGGTTTTTTGTTTCAATTATTTTTAGTATTTTTCCATAAAAAGTTATTGATTTTTTTTCCCGTTTTAACTCCCCCTGTAGCTCTTGCTGTATCTCCCCCTGTAGCTCTTGCTGTCTCTCCCCCTGTAGCTCTTGCTGTGTTTCTTTTTTTGTTACATAAACCTCCTCGTTTTCATGTATTTGCAATTTTTTTAGCTCTCCCTGTAGCTCTTGTTGTAGCTCTCCCTGTAGCTCTTGCTTTTTGTTCGTAGTATTATCTATTTTTATAGTTTTATAGCTTAATGTATCATCAATTTTAAAAGGCAATATCATTCGTAAAAAATTATCGGTAAAAATAAAACACTCTTGCTCGTATGATTGCAAAATACGAGGAATTCCCGAGCCAAGATGTTCTACCATATCTAAATCTTTGTATATTCTCATAATTTCTTTGTTTCGTGGCACAGAGTATCCTTCAAAAAATTCAGTTTGGCTCATTCCATCTACTAAACCTCCTGCCGATGTAATTTCCAGTCTATCGTCAAAAATTTCAAATTTTGGAGGCACTTCTCTCGAAAAATCATTATGAACAATGGCATTAATAACAGCTTCTCTAAGTGCAATAGGATTCCACAAAGGCTTATTAATTCGTTCTTTAGACGTAATTATTGTTGCTGTTTTATTCTCAATTTCAAGTTTGTTTAATACATTTTTTGTAGCCTTAATAAGCGAGCAGTATCCATATTCGTTGCTTTCTATTAGATTTACTCTATTTGTGCCTTTATATTTTGCTACCTTTATAGAGTTTCCATTTCTATCGGACATAAGGTATGCAATATAATTGTATTTGCCTTCGAGTGTTAATAATTCGAGATTTTTTGCAAATTTATCCCCTAATTTAAAACCAGCTTCGTTGTAGTATATTTTGAGTTGTTCAAAATTAAGCTCTTGCTGATTAGAACTAATTTTACTAATTGAATTTCTTGTTCTCTTGGCAAAAAGTTCTTCAATCATGCGTAGTGGCATTGGTTCTGCTGCTGAACCTATTCTCAAAAAACAACCTTTAGACGACATACCCATTTTTGCAATATGGTATGGTTTTTCTGTTCCGCTTGCAATATTGATTTTTATTATATCTTTATTCTCTCTTTTTTCCAATATGACATCAAACAAACCTAAACACGATGGTTGGATATTATTTTTTATTCTGTCTTTTATTTTTAGCTGAGTTGTATCTGCATTTTTAATTCCTACTATTTTTCCGTTATCATCAATGCCAATAAAAATAGCTCCCCCTTCTTTGTAATTTAAAAAAGCAACAACTTCTTTTTCAAGACTTTCATTCAGCTTAAATTTGAACTCTATTCTATTTGTTTCCTTCATTAAAATAAATTTAATTGTGAATTAATAATTAACCATTGATAATTAACAATTAATTAATAATTTCATTAATAAGTCCTTCGTTTAATTTTTCGAGTTCAATTATTTCGTTTGTTACTGTTTGTATGTCTCGCAAGGGTTTGTGTTGGTAGAAATATTTGTTGAAACTAATTTCGTATCCAATTTTTGTTTTGTTTAAGTCTATCCACGCTTCTGGCACGTGTGGTTTTACTTCTTGCAGAAAATAATTGTAAACATTTTGTTTTAGCGGTATATTTTCGCTGTCTCGTAGGTTACTTTCGGTTTCGTAAATAATATATTCGTCTTTTTTTCCGCTTGGGAAGTATCCGTAGTCGGATAATTGTTTGGTTTTGCAATTTAGATGAAGCAAAAGTTTGCTTAATTTGTCGCCAGCAATTTTTTGTTTTGCTTTTACAACTTTTTCGGCATCTTCACTATACCAAGTAATAGCAGAAAAAATTGCATTTTTCTCGGCATCAGATATTTTAATTTCTTCTTTTTTTAGAGTATCATTAACTAATTTTTTGAAAATATTAAAATCATTAAATTCGTCTGTTCCTATTTTTTTTAACAATACTTGGGCAGTTTGCAGTATTTTTTTATGTTTTAACCATATTTTGGGAGAAACAACCATTTTTCGTTTTTTAGCATTCAAGTCAAGTTCACTTTTTTCGCACCATTCCAAAATTTCTTTTTCAATAGAAGGCAAGTCAGTGTAAACTTTATTTTTGTATGTTTCAAACGCCCATTGCATTGCTTCTTTTACTGTTTTGTCGTAGCGTAATTCGTTAATTCGCTCTTGCGAAAACTGAGCTTTTAGTCTTCTTGGTCGTTCTATTGTAACTTTGTAATATCCAAAATCGTTGTTGTCAAATGTTTTTGCGGCAATACTTTTTTCGTTTTTTCTTTCTATGTTTTTAAAATTAGAGTAAGTATTTAGTATTTTTGTTATGTGTTCGGAGCGTAATTCGCAGTTTTTAGCACCTAAATTTTTGCGTAATTTAGTAAATTGTTGTCCTGCATCAATTAATTGCACTTTTCCTTTTCTGTTTTTGACTTTTTTATTTGTCAAAATCCAAATATAAGTAGTAATTCCTGTGTTGTAGAACAAATTATTTGGCAGTTGAACAATTGCGTCGAGCAAATCGTTTTCAATAATGTATCGTCTGATATTGCTTTCGCCTCCACCTGCATCGCCCGTAAAAAGGCTTGAACCATTATGCACCGATGCAATTCTTGAACCGTTAGGCGATTGTTTTAGCGATTTCATTTTACTAACCATTTCCATCAAAAACAGAAGTTGTCCGTCGGAAGAACGAGGCGTTGCATCGGTATTTTGATTGTTTCCCCAATAATCTTTCAAAACAATTTCAAAACGTGAGTCAATAATGTTTTTTCCATCTTTGATGTATTTCATTTCGCTACTCCACGATTTTCCGTAGGGCGGATTAGAAAGCATAAAATCGAAAAAAGTGCCAGAAAATTCATCGGTAGAAAGCGTAGAACCCACTCTAATATTTTTAGGGTCGTCTCCTTTTATCATCATATCCGATTTGCAAATAGCATAAGTTTCGTCGTTTATTTCTTTTCCGTATAAATAAACACTACCCGAGGCTTTAATTTCGCCCTCAGTATCCTGAATAAAATTTTGCGATTCGGTAAGCATTCCACCAGACCCACAGGCAGGGTCGTAGATTGTCATAACTGGTGGTAAATTATTTTTAATTGGTTCAAAAATTATGTGAGTCATAAGATCAATAACTTCACGTGGAGTAAAATGTTCTCCAGCTTCTTCGTTATTTTCCTCGTTAAATTTTCGGATAAGTTCCTCAAAAACATATCCCATTCCAAGATTTGTAAGCGGAGTGAGTTTTTTGCCTTCTGGGTCTTCTTTTTCAAATGGCGTTAAATTGATATATGGCGAAGTGAATTTTTCGAGAACATCAAGCAACACATCTTTGGAAGCCATGTGCCTAATTTGGCTTTTGAGTTTAAATTTATCTACAATTTCCTTAACATTAAGGCTAAAACCGTTTAAATATTCTTCAAAATTGGTTTGTAAAATTTGCTGGCTATTTGTAGCAGTGTCTGCAAGTCTTTGCAAAGTCCATTGGCTTGTGTTGTAAAATACGTATCCACTTGCATCTTTAAGACCACCTTCGTCGTCTTCAATAACTTTCATTTCATTTTTTTGAAAAGCTAATTCTTCCAAAACAGCTTCTTTTGACGGTTCGAGTAAAGCGTCTAATCGTCTGAGAACTACCATTGGTAGAATAACATCTCTATATTTTCCTCTCACGTAAACGTCTCTTAAACAGTCGTCTGCAATAGACCAGATAAAAGAAATTATTTTATTGTGTGTTGTAGTATTCATATTGTTGCTTAATTAGTTGATTTTTAAATTATTAGCTTGTTGAAAAATAAAGAATATTATTTTCATTTTTAATTGCCACATCTTATTTTTATAGACTTCAAATGTATAATTTTTTTTTGTATTTTAAAATTAACATAAATAAGTTGCATTGTATTTATTCTGAAAGATATATTTTTCCACAAATTATTTATTCTTTTGGCTATTTTTATTTTCTCTTTCTGGCTTTTTAAAAATTGATAGAAACTCTTTTTTTATTGTTTCCACTATTTTCTTGTCTTTGATTAATAGAACTAATAAAGTCAATATTGCAGGTAAAAATGGTTCAATTTGGTCTAAAATAGTTTTTTCATTGTTTTTAGAAATAAAATATTCTACATTGTTATTCAGCGACTTGCTTGAAAATTTTAAATCTTTTAGAGTATTTTCAAACTTATCTAATCTATACAATAATTTTCGTTTTTCGTTTTCTAATTCCGAAATTTTATCTTTATATTTTTCAGCATCTCTGTTATTTTTTTGTTCTAATTTGTAAATCTCGTCTGATTGTTTTTTATCTTTTTCAATAAAATCATTGCTGAATTTTAGCATTTCTTTTTTTAATTGTCTTATTGTAAAGTCTTTGTCTCGTATGTCCAGTAATTTTGAAGTTAGCTCCTCCTGTGAACGAACTAAACTCCAACGCTGTTCATATAAATCTTCTCGTTCTTCTTTTAGTTCTTTTTCAAACTCTTTTAAATCTTGTTCCAATTCTTTTAATTCCTCTTCTTTTTGCTCAAAATTATGATGATTTTTATTAAAATTTTGCTCATTTTGAGTATTTTGCAATTGTTTTGCTATTAAATCTTGGGTAAAAGCCTCGTAATTTTGAGTATTTGTTGTTTTATTTTGAGTAAAACTATCTTTTTCGTTACTTTTTGTTGTTTCATTTTGAGTAAAACGCTCTTTTTCGTTATTTTTTGCTGTTTCATTTTGAGTAAACTGTTCTTTTTCATTACTTTTTGCTGTTTCATTTTGAGTAAAGTGTTCTTTTCCTTCATTATTTGCGATTTTATTTTGAGTAAAACCAACTTTTTGGTCTTTTTGCATTCCTTTTTTGATAAATTCAGATAAAATTTCGGACAATGTCTTCCCCTGAAATAGCTTGACATAAAAAATCAGTTATTATGCACAAAGAA
>JAOZQN010000449.1 GCA_029932195.1 Bacteroidales bacterium
ACTGGGGGAACTTTTATTATAAAAACATAAAATTATTAACACCTTAGGGTGGGGGTGGGCTCATTAATGGATTATTTACAGACTGAAATAATTTGTATAAGGATAACGCACCTTTGGTGCTTAAAATTCAATCTTAAATTTACCTTGCCCTACGGACAAGGCTACTGATTTTGCACCTTTGGTGCTTAAATACTACAATTATTAAACAACAAAAATTATGAAAAAAAATATTACAATTAAATCGTTAGTTATTAGCTTTTTGCTAATGAGTCAAGTTGTTTTTTCGCAAGATACAACAAGTTTTTTATATCAAGTTTCTAATAATTTAGAATTTTACGAAACACATAAAACACCCGAAAAAATATATCTGCATTTAGATAAAACGATGTATAAGCAAGGTGATAACATTTGGTATAATGTATTTTTAACCAATGGAATAACTCATAAATTAGAGCCAGTTAGCAGTATTGTTTATATAGAATTGATAAATCCCAAAGGGCAGGTTCAGGAAAAACGAACTTTGGTTTTAAGTGATGGAGTTGCTACTGGCAATTTTCCAATTAGCTACGAGGAAAAAGGTGGCTTGTATAAAATTAAGGCATACACAATTTGGATGCAAAATTTTAAAAATCCTCCAATTTTTGAAAAAGAATTAATTATCCAAAAAGTAATTACTCCAGCTGTGCTTCTAAAACTTGATTTTGATAAAGAATCTTACGGAGCAGGACAAAATGTTGTTGCCGATTTGGAAGTTAAAAATCTAAAAAACAATCCAATAACAGATTATCCTGTTAAAGCAACTATTTTTATAAATAACCAACAGTATAAAAATTTAGAATTAAAAACAGACTCAGAAGGCAAATTGGATATTGATTTTAAATTACCCGAAAATCTTGCAACAACAGATGTTTTGATAAATATTTTGGTTAATTATACTCAAAAAACAGAGTCTATTTCTCGTTCTGTGCCAATTCAACTGAATAATATAGATTTAATGTTTTTTCCCGAAGGTGGTGATTTGCTTGCCGATGCAAATAATAATGTAGCTTTTATGGCTCTAAATGAATTTGGTTTACCAGCAGATATTGAGGGAGTTATTTTGGATAATGATAATAAAATTGTTCAAAATTTTAAAAGTTATCATCAAGGAATGGGAAGTTTTGAATTTAAGCCCGAAAAAAATAAAACATATAAGGCACAAATTTTGAAACCTGTAAAATTAGATACTTTATTTGTCCTGCCAACAGCTTTAAATTCAGGATTTTCACTTTTATTAAATAATGTAGATGATAATAAAATTAGTTTGGATATTTTTTCTAAAAGCAAACAAAAAACACACCTTATTGTAACAATCAGAGACAAAGAATATTATCTAAAAGAAATTAAACTAAAAAAAGGAAATAATAAAATTGAAATTCCTACTACCAATTTTCCAAGTGGAATTGTAAGAATTACGCTTTTTGATGAAAACAATCTGCCACACTGCGAAAGACTGGTCTATTTTGGTGAATTATCGCCTTTAAATATTGAATTAAAACTTAAAAAAGATGAGTTTGGAATAGAAGAAAATACAAAATTAGAAATAATTTGCACGCAAAACGGAGAGGCTGTGAGTGCAAGACTTTCGTTGGCTATTGTAGATGAAAAAAATCTCACTTTTGCAGACGATAAACAGGATAATATATTATCGTGGTTTTTAATGAGTTCCGAACTAAAAGGCGAAATTTACGAACCTTCTTTTTATTTTGATAAAGAAGAACTAAAAGCAGAAAAAGCCCTTGATTTAGTATTAATGACACACGGCTGGCGACGATTTACGTGGAAACAAATTTTGAATGAAGAACCTAAAATTTCGTATATGCCAGAGCAACAACGTAATATATCGGGACAAATTACACTTGCGAACAACAAGGGAGTGCAAGCAACCGTTTGGCTTTTTGAGCAAGAAAATAAAAAAAGAGCCGCCCATCTTAAAACAACCAAAGATGGTTATTTTATATTCACTAATATTGATCCAACATCTAATTTACAGATAGTTGCAAAATATAAAAATAAAAAAGCAGAAAAAATTAATATCAATATTTTGCAAAACGACAACCTCCCCGAAACAGTTTTAGCTAACAGTTTTGGCGCTTTTGTTCCTGTAAATATTATTGATAAAACAGAACAGGAACAAAACAAGAACTACAAAAAATTACAACAAGACAACAACGAAAATGAAGTAATTGAAGGTTCTATTATTAAAGAAAACATTGATGGAGAAATTGATGTAAAGATAGATGTTGAAAATAATGGGACAGATTTTGGAAACGATAATACAATTAACAATGGCATCAACGGAGGCACAGATTTTGGAAATATGGGTGAAGAAAATAATATACAAAATGTTGTTGTAACAGCTCTTGGAATTAAACGAGATGCAAAAGCTATTGGGTATTCTGTTACAACAGTAGGTGGTGAAGAAATTACTAAATCAAGCGACCGTAGTGCTTTAAATGCTTTATCTGGAAAAGTGGCAGGAGTAAAAATTTCAAATGCTTCTGGGGCAGCAGGTTCTTCGACAAGGGTTATTTTTAGAGGTTTTTCTTCAGTAAGTGGAAGTAGTTCACCCCTTTATGTAATTAACGGATTACCTTTTGATGTTTATTTGGATATAAACACATTTATAGACCCTGCTAATATTGAGAGTATTACAGTTTTAAAGGGTTCAAGTGCTACTACTCTTTATGGTTCAGGTGCCGTAAATGGTGCAATAGTAATTACAACTAAAACAAATTCGGGTTATAATAATTACAGATATAACAACCCTCAAATAAAAAAAACAAGGCACAAAGTGCAATTTATTAGCAAATTAATGCAAACTTCAAACAACGAGCAAAATAGAGAGTATTATAATCCAAAAACATACTGGAAACAGAGGAATGAAAGAGAAACCACAAATTCAACAGTTTTTTGGAAAAACGATATAATTACCAACGAAAAAGGAATAGCAAAAATTGAATTTTATTGTCCCGATGAAGTAAGCACTTTTCGAATTGTAACCGAAGGAATTTCTGAAAATGGAGGTGTTGGCAGAGGTGAAAAAAACTTAAACATTATAAAACCAGTAAATATTGAAACAAAAATACCTTACGAACTTAGTTTTAACGATACTATTTTTATTCCCGTAATTGTTGCAAATTCTACAAAAAAAGCTATTACTGGAAAAATAGAAATTAAAAATACAGGAAATCTACAACCAATTTCAGACATAGATTCAGATATAACAATTTTACCTAATTCGTCTGAAAAGCAATTGTTTGCGTTTAGAGTTTTGCCTGTTCAATCAAAAGAGGTTATTGAAATTTCTTTTAAATCAGGAAAACATAATGAATTGGTAAAAAGAGAAGTAGATATTACCTCCAAAGGATTTCCTATTGCAAAATCTTTTTCGGGTGATAAAAAACAAGCAAATTACACTTTTGAAATAGAAGAACCATTGGAGGGTTCTTTGCACGGAACTTTTAACCTGTATTCAAGTATTCTTGATGATTTGGTTTCAGGAATGGAAGGTATGTTGCGACAACCTTATGGTTGTTTTATGCAAACATCTTCAATTACTTATCCAAATGTTTTGGTCCTGAGATTGTTAAAGGAAACAGGAAACTCAAATAGTGAATTAGAGGCAAGAGCCTTAGGTTATATTGAGGCTGGCTACAAAAGACTTCTTTCTTACAAATCGCAAGGAGGTGGTTTTGAATGGTTTGGAGGGTCGCCTGGCAACGTGTATATTACGTCTTTTGGTCTTCTTCAGTTTACAGATATGCAAAAAGTATATCAAGGGGTTGATAATGAAATGCTTATTAGAACAAAAAAATGGTTGATGAGTAAAAGAGATGGCAATGGAAATTTTAAGCATTCATATGGAAGTTATTTACCCGTTTCAAATGCTTATATTATTTATGCTCTTGCACGAAGTGGAGAAGTTGATATCCAAAAAGAATATGAAGTAGCAAGAGATGAAGCTCTTAGATCCAAAGATACATATCGTTTAGGTTTGGTAACAAATGTTGCATTTTATCTTAATAAAAAAGAGGACTTTGAATTGTTGTTAAAAACAATGTCGGAAGAATTAGATAAAAAATACTTTGATAATATTAAAATTGAATCATCTGTAACTTATTCGTCAGGTATTAGTTTACGTATTGAGTCAGCTTCACTTTATTTGCTTGCACTTTTGAAACAAGAAACAAAAAATGTGGTTAGAATCCAGGAAGTTATGGCATTTATTGTTGAAAATAGAGTTAATGGGTATTATTATAATACACAAGCTACTGCATTTGTTCTAACTGCTTTAACGGAATATAGTCGATATTTTAAAAAATCAAAAGATGATGTTGAATTTATAATTAATATTAATGGTGAAACAATTCATGAGAAATTGAAATATGCTGAATTAAAAACATTTTCAATAGATAGTCTTGAAAATTACTTGGTAGAAGGAAAACAAAAAATTGAACTTAAATTTTTATCCGAAGAGTCTGTTTCATATTCTTTTGATTTTGAGTGGAATAGCATGAAATTAGAAAAAGATAAAAAATGTAAAATCGCTCTAACTACAAATATAGAAAGCACTGAAATTGAAGAAGCAGGCATAGTGCGAATGAATATTGAAATAGAAAACATTACAAACAACGGAGTGCCAATGACTATTGCCGAAATAGGGATTCCCGCAGGTTTAAGCCTGCAACCTTGGCAGTTAAAAGAGCTGAGCGAAAAAGAGACCTTTGATTACTACGAAATATTTGATGGCAAATTTGTAATTTACTATCGTGGATTAGCTCCAAACGAAAAACGCACAATAAAATTAGACCTAAAAGCAGAAACACCAGGAACATACACAGCACCAGCAAGTTCTGCATACCTATACTACACCAACGAACACAAAAACTGGCAAGAAGGAACAAAAATTAAAATAAAATAGTGGAGTTGGATTGTTTTATTGCTGGATTGTTAAATTGTTAAAAATAAATATAGACTACCCACGTAAGTTGAACAGTGCTGATTGTTAACGATTTTTCGTGTCAAGCGTGGACGCCATAGCCGTCAGGTTAATTTTTTAGATATTTCTTTATCAATA
>JAOZQN010000450.1 GCA_029932195.1 Bacteroidales bacterium
GTATAAAATCGTCACTTTTTAAAGAGGCTATTTTTGTATTAGGCAAGGCAAAAAAACATTTGCATAGCCAATGTTATGGTAATTTTTTTTAACGAAGCATAATATAAAAAGAGACCTTTAAAAGTGACGATTTTATACAGCTAACTACTTATAATATTACTCTTTATCTAACTTATATAAAGTCAGAAGAGTAATTACTTTTTAGTTTCTGTTTCTGTTTTAGCTTCTGCTTCTGCTCCTTCTTCTCCTTCTTCTTCTTCTCCTTCTCCTTCTTCTTTCTCTTCTACTACTCTTGTTACTTTCACTGCCACTATAGAAGCTGATGGTTCGTCTATAAATTGCAAACCTTCAATTTCAAGATCTAATACTTTTACAGAATCGCCTATTTTTAAGCTGGTTACATCTATTTCTAAATCTTCTGGCAAGTTTTTAGCAAGTGCTAAAACTTTTACATATCTTTTTTCTTTTATCAAAATACCACCAATTTTAACACCTTCTGCAAATCCTACTATTTTAACTGGTAAGTCAATTTTTATTGCCTTATCTTCAAATATTTGAATAAAATCAAAATGTTGTGCTTCATCTGTTACTGGGTGATACTGAGCATCTTGAAGGAACGCATTGTATTTTGTTCCGTCAATATCCAGATTAGCCAAAAAAGTTTTTGGTGTGTCTGTTAATTTTCTCATCTCTTTAGCAGAAATTTTAAAATGGATATTTTCTTCTCCTCCATATAATACACACGGCACTAATCCTTCTCTACGTAAAGCTTTTGTATTTTTTTTTCCTAATGTATCTCTTTTCGATACTTTAAATTCTAATGTTTGCATTTTTTTAAAATTTTAGTGTTACTCAAAATTAAGTTATCTTAATTTTCCCATCACACCTTTTAACTATTTAAAAGTGTTATATTCTGGTAAAAATTACAGCCTGCAAAAGTATTAATTAAAAATGTTATTTCAAAATTTATTTTTAAACCTGTCAGGTCTTAAAGACCTGACAGGTTTGAAACTCTAAATAATAAAACTTGAACTTATTGATTGATAGTTATATACTTTTTCTATTACTCCCGAAAATAATTCTGCAGCAGAGAGAACAGTTATTTTATCAATCATTTTTTCTTTTGGTATTGGTATTGAATTTGTTACCATAAGTTCTTTCAATTCCGATTTTTGTAATCGTTCAATTGCTGGTCCCGACAAAACTGGGTGAGTAATAGCTGCTCTCACACTTTTTGCTCCATTTTTCATCATCAAATCAGCTGCCATTGTAATTGTTCCTGCCGTATCTATAATGTCATCAAAAATTATAACATTTTTTCCTTTTACATCTCCAATAACTCTCATTTCGCCTACTTCATTAGCTCTTTTTCTTGTTTTATGACAAAGAACAAGTGGACAGCTCAAAAAACTTGCATAAGAATTTGCTCTTTTACTTCCACCCATATCTGGAGAAGCTGCTACAATATTTTCTAAATTAAGTTGATTTATGTATGGAACAAAAATACTTGAAGCAAATAAGTGGTCAACTGGCACATCGAAAAAACCTTGTATTTGGTCGGCGTGCAAATCCAGTGTTATAATGCGAGATACTCCTGCGGCAGTCAGCAAGTTAGCAACCAATTTTGAACCTATTGAAACTCGTGGTTTATCTTTACGGTCTTGGCGAGCAAATCCAAAGTAAGGAATTACTGCAACTACTTTATATGCAGAGGCTCGCTGTGCAGCATCTATCAGTAAAAGTAGTTCGAACAAATTTTCGGTAGGCATAAAAGTTGATTGGATTATAAAAATATAATCGCCTCTAACTGTCTCGGTATAACTTGGTTGAAATTCTCCATCGCTATATCTGTGAAACGATACTTTACCTAACTCTCGTTTAGATACTTCTGCTATTTCTTCTGCAAGATACTTGCTTGAACTACCTGAAAAAATTTTAATGTCAGAATTTAATCCCATTTTATTTTTAATTTTTTGTTATAAAAAAAAGGCAAAGTATTGATATTTAATATTTTGCCTTTTTTCATTTTATTGATTTAGATTTTCTTTTTCTATATCTACAAGTTTGTAGAGTTCCTCCAAGTTAGGAGTTAAAATTATTTCTATTCTTCTATTTTTTGCATTTTCTACTGTTGTTTCGCTGCCTTCTATTGGTGAATATTTACTTCGTCCTGCAGCAGTTATTCTGTTTGGACTTACGTTGTAAGTCTCCGTTAAAATTCTAATTATTGAGTTAGCACGTGCTACACTTAATGCCCAATTATCTGGATATTTATCTGTTTTTATTGGCACATTGTCTGTATGTCCTTCTATCATTATATTAAGGTCATCGTTTTTCTTTAAAATATCAGATAATTTCGCCAATGCGTCTATTCCTTTGCTCTCTACCTCAGCACTTCCAGACTGGAATAGCAATTTATTTTGCATTGTTATATACAATTTTCCATTTTTTGCTTCAATATTTAATTCATCAGAATCAAATCCCATTAAAGCATCGCTAACTATCTTATTTATAGACGACACAATAGAATCTTGTTTTTGAATAATATTTTGAAGTCTCAACAGTTCTTTTTTATTATCTTCCGAAATATTATTTCCATTCAAAGACGAATCTAAAAGTGTATTGTAATTTGTTTGCAATTTTACAAGCGACGTATTTTGTGATTCGTATTGTTTTTTATAGTAATTATAATTATATGAAAGACTATCTCGCTCAGATATTACTGATTTTAAAGAATTTGTAGTCCGCAACTTATCTAAAATAAAGAGTGTTGAAAGTGTAAGAAGAATAATTAATAAAATTATTGATAAAACAACCGATAAAGCTCCTTTTTTCTTTTCTTCCTTTTGTTTTACTTTTTTAGTATTAGTTTCTTTATTTTTCATAATCAATGGGTTAAAAGTTTCTTATAATTTTTGACAAAAGTAGAAAAAAAAATTACAATTCAAAATTAAGTCTGATACATTTAAGTAATGAATAATTAATAATGAACAATGAATAATTTTGCAGACGACTTAAATACAGCACGATACAAAATATAGAAGTGTCGTTTTTATTTGTTCAATTAAGTAAATGGACAATTTAAAATGAATAATTTATAATTAGTTTACTCCTGATTATCAAGTGTAAACCAATCGTAAATCGTAAATTTAAAATTGTCAATCTACTTACTTATTTAATGACATGTTATTTTTATTTATTTTTCAATTCTATTTACAATCTCTGTTTGGTTTGCATTTTTTGCAAGTATTTTAATTTCTGCTAAAATGTATTGTTTTATTAATCTGTCTCTTTCGGAGTCCTTAAATATAATATTATTTTCCACATTATCAATTAAAATATTGGCTATTTTGTTGCCTTGCTCATATTTTTCTTGCTCGTAAAAATATTTTATCACTTCAATCATTTCATAAGAAAATGGAACATTTTTGTTTGGGAATAATTCTATTAATTTGTTAAATGTTTTATCTGCTTGGTCAAAATCGTCATTTTCTGAAAATTGCAAACCAAGTTTTATGAAAGGGTCAATATAATAGTTAGAAATATACTTTTCTTTTTTAGTCTGTTCTTTGTTTGTTCCTTCCCAATTGTATTTTTCAAAAATATTTTTGTAAAGCACCGATGTTTCTATAAAAGGTTCGTTTAATAATTGATTTCCTAATTTATAAGGCACTAATCTTAAAGCTAATCCTTCGTTTTGTAAGTAAGCGTCAAGCCCAACATAACTTTCTGAATAACATGAACTTGCAAAATATATTGGTCTTTGGCTATAATTTTCGGCAATAATATCCAAAACCATTAGGCTACTTCTAAAAATATAGTTTTTTTCAATTGAAAATTTAATTGTATCAACAATTTCATTAGTTAGTTCTGTGCTTAAATTATTTTTATTAATGTATTTTTCTTTATCTATTTTTATAATGAAGTTTTTATAATTTAAAATAGGATAGTTATCAGATTTTTCTAAATTATTTTGTATTTCGTTAATTTTTAAACTATTATCACTAGAAAAAAGAGCAATAAATTCACAATTTTTATTGTCAAAAAAATCTGTTGAATAAGAATATTTTAGTGGTTCGGCGTTTAAATAGCTTTCTCTAAAATGGTTGATATAGGGAATTGTTGATAGCAAGCTGAGATTAACTACCAATACATCAGAACGATAATCCAATAACGCCTGAACATAAAGTAGAGGATATGTATCGTTGTCGCCGTATGTAAATAATACACTGTTTGGCTCGCAAGTATTCAATAAGTTTTTTGCATAATTGATATAAAAATCGTTGTAAAGTCCTGTTTTTAGATAAAAATTAGCTTCTTTTTCATTTTGATAGGTAACCAGATCTATATATATTGATAAAAATTCATTACAATATTTTATATATATATTTCCAACAATTGTCTCAAAATTAGGATTTAATTCGTAAACCTTATAAAAATGTTCTATTGCTTTGTTTGCAACATTTTTATATAATTTTAGTTGCTCAGAATTCATTGTGTTTTTTCCCGATCCTAAATTAAATTCACCTTCGTTTTCGGCAAACCCCGAATTATTATTCAGCAAATTATTTGCTCTGGTTGAATAGGCTCTTGCTAAACTATACTCTAATGTATCATTCAGGTCTTTTTTATTTTCCAACAAGTTAATAATGTCTTTGTCCCAACCATTATAACCATAATAAGTATGTATTCTGTAATGTCTTTCTTCGGTGTAAGCTCTATCTAATACACATTCGGAGTTATTTATATTTTTGGGTAATTCTATTTTCTTATATGTTTTACTAGCAGAAGACCAGATTAATATTTCCTCTATTAATTCATCTGTATCATAATCATAAAAAATAATAATCCATCCTTTTGGACTTTTTTCCAATTTTATAGGATATTCATCATATCCAGAAAATGAATAATCTGACAGATAGTCATATATTTGTTCATATTTTGGATATACGGTAATTTTAGACTTGTTCTTGTATTTCAAACTATTACACCCCATTAATACTATTAATGAAAGTGCAAATAATAATACAGCTGTTTTTTTCATCGTTTTATATAAAAATATTCATAATAATTAGTGTCTGGACGGAAATAGATAACAATTTATATATCAAATAAATAC
>JAOZQN010000043.1 GCA_029932195.1 Bacteroidales bacterium
GCAAAATATTCACAGGGTGATTTTAAATCACCCCGTGAATAGACTACCAAAGACCTGAGCAAAAACGCAAGACGTAGCAAAATATTCACAGGGTGATTTAAAATCACCCCGTGAATAGGCTACCAAAGATCTGAGCAAAAACGCAAGACATCGCAAAATATTCACAGGGTGATTTTAAATCACCCTGTGAATAGACTACCAAAGACCTGAGCAAAAACGCAAGACATTGCAAAATATTCACAGGGTGATTTAAAATCACCCCGTGAATAGACGACCAAAGACCTGAAAAAAAGCACTCTAAACAAATAAAAAAAAATCTTACAATAAGAAACAGAAAAATGAGTATAATTAACGAATATATAAAGTGGGCAAAAATCAAGACAGCCAAAAAATATGCTAATGATTTACAGGATATAAGAGATGGATTGTTAGGAAAAACTATAAATAAAACAAATGTAAATAATGTTTTTTCAGATATAGCTATAAGAAAGGTAATCACTAAAAAAGAACTAAATATAGATATTTTTGATATTTGTAATAATTTAGATACAGTAATATCTAAATTAAAAATATATAAATCAGAGTTTCTTGATGTTTCCCCCCTCCTCTATAATTATTGGACAACCAAATAATAACCTTATTTATGATTATAGTAAGAAAAATGCTCAAAATAGAACAAATTCAGGGCAACCAGAAGCAGCATTCAATAAATATATTGATTTTTTAGATTTTTTAAATAAAGAAAACTCTGATACAATAAAAGAAGAAGAGAGAATAGAAATATTAGATAAAATTTGTAAAAAGAACCTTATGATGAATTTAAAAACCAATGATGATATTAAATTCTTTTTTGAAGAATTAGAAAAATATCTTAAGAAAGGTAGTATATTTAGTAAGCATCAATTTAAAGTGAAATTTTTACATGGGTATTGGATATTAGATATTTCATTATTTCAAAAAGGAATAAAAGATGAAATATTTTATAAATATGAAGGTGAACATAAAAATTTTGTATATGGTATTCATTTAGAAGATAAAAATCTAATTTTTTTAACTTGGGCAGGAGAAGAAACGAAATATTATAATAAATTTAAAAAAGAAAAAAGTAATTGGTCTAATAATACTATCTCTGATAATATATACAATTATGAAAATAGAAATTATATTGATTGTAGTTCTAATGAATTTAAAAATATCCCTGAAAAAATAAATAAAACAAAAATTTTTCAAGAAATAAAAAAAGTTCTTGAAAATATGTATAAAGATTTTAATCCAAAATTAAGTAATCTTATTGGAACAGATGTAATTATAGAAAAACCTAAGCCACCTAAACCAACCCAACCACTAAATCAAATATTATTCGGACCTCCTGGAACAGGAAAAACTTACCACACAATAAATAAAGCTGTTGAAATAACAAATAAAGAAAAATACGATGAAATAATTAAAATTGAGAACATAAAAGAACAAAGAACTGCACTAAAAATAGAATTTAAAAAATTATTAGAGGGAAAACAAATTTCGTTTACAACATTCCATCAATCATTAAGTTACGAAGATTTTATAGAAGGCATAAAACCTAAAACCGTTGATAACAATGTAGTTTACAATATTGAATCTGGTATTTTTAAGCAAATATGCGAAACAGCTACCCAAGAAAGTAGTTTCAAAATAGGAGCAGACAAAGACGAACTAACCAAAGAATTATTTAAAGAACTTTATTATAATTATTCAAAAGAACTTCCAGACCAGAAAGAAGAAAACTCACCTATAAAATTAAAAACATCAGAGAGTTATCCTTTTCAACTATTCAAAAACAGTGAAAATTCAATTGTTGTAAAATCTGGAGAGCAGAAATCAAATATGGTCGTTACGTTTAATGAGTTAAAGGGAATTAATTTTGAAAATAAAAAACCTGGACGTAAATCATATTGGAAAGAAATTTATAATGAAATACTTAAAAATGAGAATGTAGTAGAGGAAAAAATAGACAACTCAAATAAATATTTTGTTCTTATTATTGATGAAATAAATAGAGGAAATATTGCAAGTATTTTTGGCGAGCTAATAACTCTAATAGAACCCGACAAACGAAAGGATGCAGACGAAGAACTTTCTGTTACCTTACCATATTCAAAAAAGCCATTTTCTGTCCCCAAAAATTTATACATAATTGGCACAATGAACACCGCCGACCGCAGCGTAGAAGCTCTTGATTCTGCCTTGCGTCGCCGTTTTGTTTTTAATGAGATGCAACCTGAGAAAACTTTATTAGATACTGATTTTAAAGGGATTAACTTACAAGAAGTATTAACACACATAAACACAAGAATAGAAAAACTACTTGACAAAGACCATAAAATAGGACACTCATATTTTATGAATTTAGATAATGATATTGAAAAACTACGCAATGCTTTTGAACACAAAATTATCCCACTACTTGAAGAGTATTTTTATGGAGAACTTTTTAAAATAGGTCTTGTTCTCGGCGAAAAATTTATTGAAATTATTGATAATAAAGATAATATTTTTATAGCCTCTTATCCAGATGAAGATTATTCCGATTACTCGGAAAAAACAATCTATAAAACAATAGTTCCTGAAAAAGAAGCTTTTATTGAGGTAGTTAAAAAGATTTACGAATGAAAGACAAGAATATAATTCAAGTATTTGAACATCAGAAAATAAGAATTGGTTATGAAGATAAATTTACACAAGCAAGTTTTGATGCGTTATTAAAATACAATGAAAAACATAAGAACAAATATTTTGATATAGGTTATAGAAGTGTAAAATTTAAAGAATACGTTGGCGTTATTCAAATAGGCAAACTCACAATAGAAATTTTACCAAAAGCAGAAAACAACAACTCTGACAACGAAAAATGGCGAACCGTTTTATTAAATATGCTCAAAGAAACCAGACGGATACAGAGCAAAAGCATTAGCTCAGCAAATCTGAAAAAACGAAAAAGTTATTTATTAGACCTTTATTTTGAAATATTTGTGTCCAAAATAGAATATCTGCTTCGCACAGGACTGGTGAAGCAATACCGAAAAAACAGCGGCAATTTAACAGCTCTCAAAGGCGGTCTTAACTTTACTAAACATTTATCAAACAACCTAATACACAAAGAACGATTTTATACAAATCATACCATTTACGATAGAACACATTTGTTGCATAAGATAATTTTCAAAACGCTAATAGTTCTAAATAAAATGAATAACTCATCTTTATTAGAAAATAGAATTACTCGCTTACTAATTGATTTTCCTGAAATGGAAAATATCAAAGTTACCGAAGCTACTTTTGAAAAAATAAGATATAACCGCAAAACGGAACAGTATAAATCAAGTATTGAGATTGCAAAATTTATTTTACTAAATTACAGCCCCGATATTGTTGCTGGCAAAAATAATCTGCTTGCCATTCTTTTTGATATGAACCAACTTTGGGAAGAGTATGTTTTGGTTAAATTAAAGAAATATTCGTATAAAATAGATGGTTTAAAAATCTTTGGGCAAGACTCAAAATTATTTTGGAAAAGCAGAACTTTACGTCCCGATATTATTGTAGAAAAAGACGGAGAAGAATTTGTAATTGATACAAAATGGAAAAATCTAAGCAATTCTAAGCCTACCATAGAAGACCTGCGACAAATTTTTGCATACAACGAATATTGGAACAAAAAAGATGGAGGAAAAGGTGGAGGAATATTACTTTATCCAGAAGTGAATGGATTAGAACCCGAATTTGCAAGTTATAAAGAAAAAGACCATTTTTGTAAAATAGAATTTATCCAAGTTTATGATAATGAGAATTTTGCAGAAGAGATTATAAATAAATTATAAAAATGTAACATATACGTTACTAAATACCTGCGACATATTAGTAAGTGTAATATACTTAAAACCAAATATAGAATATGAACATAGCCGTAAACACAAGATTATTACTCAAAGGAAAAATGGAGGGGATAGGCTGGTTTGCTTGTCATAGCCTGCGTATTATTGCACAAAAACACAAAGAACACAATTTCTTCTTTATTTTTGACCGCCCTTACAACGAGGAATTTATTTTTTCGGATAATGTAACGCCAATTGTGGTTTCGCCACCAACTCGCCACCCATTTTTGTGGTATTTGTGGTTTGAGCATCGTCTGCCTGCTGTGCTAAAAAAAATTAATGCCGACGTTTTTCTCTCTCCCGACGGATATATTTCTCTTCGCACAAAAGTGCCTACACTCACGGTTATCCACGATATAAATTTTGTGCACCAGCCACAAGATTTGCCTTTTTGGGTAAGAAAATATTATAATCATTATTTTTATAAATTTGCTCACCGAGCCAAACAAATTGCTACCGTTTCGGAATATTCCAAAGCTGATATTTGTAAGCATTATAATATTGATAAAGAGAAAGTAGATGTTGTTTATAATGGTTCAAGCTCGGTTTACAAACCGATAAAAGTGAGCGAACAAATAGCTACAAGAAAATCTTATACCTCGGAAAAAGAATATTTTATTTTTGTAGGAAGTTTGCACCCACGCAAAAATATCGCAAGGCTATTTTTGGCTTTTGATATTTTCAAAAGAGAAACAAAATCGGATATAAAATTGGTTATTGTAGGAGGAAAAATGTTTAAAACGTCCGATTTAACTGATGTTTTTAATAAAATGGAGTTTAAAGACGATGTCATTTTTACGGGGAGAGTAGAGCAAGACGTTTTACACAAGCTCGTAGCCTCCGCTTTTGCAATGACTTTTGTGCCAACTTTCGAGGGTTTTGGTATTCCAATTATTGAAGCAATGAGTTGCGATATTCCTGTAATAAGCTCAAATACAACAGCTATGCCCGAAGTAGGTGGCGATGCTGTCCTTTATATAGACCCTTTTTCGGTAGATTCTATAAAAAAAGGAATGACAATTATTTATAATGATAAAGACCTTAGAAACAACCTTATAGAAAAAGCAAAACTACAAAGACAAAAATTTAGTTGGGAACAAACCGCCGACAAACTATGGAACAGCTTAAAGAAGTGTTTAGTTTAAGAAAGTGTTTAGTTTTAAGTTTTTAATTAATCCAACGGTTTACAGCCAACTATTGTGATGTAATAACAAATTGTATCAAATGCCGTAGGCATGGTATTTATGTAGCCCACGATGTAAATCGTGGGTCATAATATATTTTCATTAATGCCGTAGGCATGGCATATTATACCGAGTAACAGGTAGATACCATGCCTACGGCATTTATATAATTGTCTTATATTCCCACGATTTACATCGTGGGCTACATAAATACCATGCCTACGGCATTATTTTATCACAATATTTAACTGTAAAGCCTAATCCAATTATAACAGATTCTGCTAAACCTGCAATAGTTTTATCTGTAATAAGTTACATGAGGTGTAAAGTGAAAAATCCGTTCAATCTGTGTTTCTATTAATCTGACAAATATATTAGTCTCTTAATCCCGAAATCGTTGTTTTTTGGCATAATATTATTCAAAATTTCATAATTTTCAAAACTTCATAACTTTTCCAGCTTGTCTGGGTTAGGAAGTAAAACAACTAAAATTCAATGATATATAATTTCAACACAATCCGTTATAATCAGTAATTAATATCGTTCCTTAAAATTAAAAGAACATTTAACTAATTTGCGGAACATGCAACATGTCCCCCATTACTACAACATTAAAATGAAAAATAAAATATCAATAATAATAATCTTACTTATGCTTTCGTCTTGTAATATAATTCGTTTACACAAAGAATTTTTATCCGAAAACCATAATTATCAGGCTGATAATATTTTTGTGTCAATTGGCTGGGGAGGAAATAGTGGTATAATTGAACTCTCTAATTTGGTAATAATAATTGATACCAAAATGAATTCGAAAGCGAAAAAATATTACAACTCTATTAAAGATAAATTATCGGACAAAACAATCTATATCGTTAATACTCACGTTCACTACGACCATACCGATGGCAATTATCGTTATAATGCAGATACTATTTTTATTCCCAACTACAGCGACGAACTCTGGAACGAATCAAATAGACCTGAGAATGCTATAGAAAAACTACCTTATGTAAAAGTTACAGAAGTTATTGAAATAAAGCAAGATGGTTATACTATAAAAATAATTCCAACAGGACAAGGACATAGCTACAACGATATTGTTGTTCTAATAGAAAACGAAAAAATACTTTTCGCAAGCGACCTTTTTTTTAACGGCTACCACCCTGTAATAGACAAAAAAATAGGTGCTAATACTAAAAAATGGGTAGAAGCAATAGAAAAGGTATGTGATGAATATGAATTTGAGACCGTTGTTTCAGGACATGGTCAAGTATCTGATAAAGAAGGATTTTTAAGACAGGCAGAATATTTTAATGATATAGAAAATGCAAAAAATGAACCAGATAAATTAAAACAAGTCAGGAAGAAATATCATAAATTATTAAATATGCCTAACCTTACAAGTTTCCAAAAAACGGTAAAATACAATAATAAGTAGGTAGTTAAAAGTTTTAAAGTATAAAGTTAAAAGTAATTCTTTGTGAATAAAGGTATTATAAATTTAGTTTTGTTTAAAAAAAATTGTCATATTATTTAAGCAATAACTTGTTTATTTTTGTGAATATGAGGTTCATTTACTAAAAAAACAACACTTTTCTTTTTTGTATTATAATGTATATCAGGCGTAAGCAAAATTATTCATTGTTCATTATTCATTGTTCATTACTTACTAATCCTCGTCAATAATTTTTTCTGGTTTTAAATCATAATTTTCATTAATTTCGCATTTGTTTGCATCTCTTATTTTAAGATAATAAATTCCTTTTGAGATATTTTCTAATACAGTAGTTTTTCGCCCATTTGCCCAATTAATATCATAAGGTTCTATTCCTCCGCTAATTGTAATTTCAATTCTACCATCGGAATTTCCTTCTGTTGGAGAATTATAATCTACTGAAACTTTCAATTTTTCTGGTTGAGTAATAGTTGCTGTTTTTGTAATTTCGCAACCATATTTATCTGTAATAACAACAGTGTATTCGCCAATTCCAAGATAGGTTAGAGCCTGCACGTCTCCCCCACCCGACCAGCTATATAGGTATTCAGGCACACCGCCAGAAGGTCGGACAAATATTGAGCCGTCATTTTTGCCAAAACAAGTCATATTTTTAACTTGAAGTTCGGCTGTTAAACTCGACTCGGGAGCTTTAATAATTATATCTTCATCAGTTTTACAATCATTTTTATCAGTAACCTTAATTTTATAACTCCCTGCATCTAAATTAGTTATAGTAGTATCCGTTTCCCCAGAACTCCATTCGTAGCTATAAGGCTTTGTTCCTCCCAAAACAGAAATAGTTATCCGACCATCTTGTCCTCCAATGCAGCTAACATGCTCTGGCATAGTTATTATAAACAATTTATCGGAAGGCTGATTTATATTGATGTATTTTGTAGTAACACATTTATTTTTATCCGTAATAGTTACAGCATAATTTCCTGACCTTACATTTTTAAGCTCATCTTTATCATCGCCATTAGACCAATGATATTTATAATCAGGCGTTCCACCTTGCACTGTCAATTTAATATTTCCGTCCTCACCTCCATTGCACAAAACATCAGTTACAACATGCTCAATAAGAATAGAATCCTTTGGCTGTTTAATCTCCACAGTATCAATTGCTTCACAACCATATTTATCAGTAACTTTAAAAGAATAATCTCCAGGAAGTAAATTGTCTATATTTCTGGTTATGTGGTCATTAGACCACAAATAAATAAAAGATCCTCCCCCACCCCTTACTGTTGCAGTTATTGCTCCATCATTTCCATCATAACAATTAACATCTTCTATATCATATTTAATAGTAATTGGATTTGCTGGTTCTTTAATTTCCACTTTTTTCTCAAATATACAACCGTGAAAATCAGTTACTTTTAGTATGTGGCTACCTGAATTCAAATTTGTAGCAGTTTTAGAAGTATCGGCATTAGACCATTCATAAAAATATGGAGCAGTTCCACCTTTTACCTTTGCTGTTGCTGTTCCATCGTTTCCATTTCTACATGTAACTCTCTCTGTTTCAAAACGTATAGAAAGTGGTAAATGTGGTTCGTAGATAGTAACACTATCGGTAAGCACGCATCTATTTTTGTCTCTAATAATAACACCATAAATACCTTCATCTAGGTTAGTTATAGAATCCTCTCTTTCATTGGTGGACCAAATAACACGATATGGAGGCACACCTCCCTGCAAATCTACTTTTAATTTACCATCAGTTTCTCCATAACAACTAATTTGCTGAATATCAACATTGAATATTAAACTATCGGAAGGTTCAGTTAAAGTTTGCGTTCCGGCTATTCGTCTGTTTTTGTTATCAATAACTTCAACTGTATAACTTCCCGCTCGCAAATTTTTCACATTTTCAGTTGAGTCTCCATTAGACCAAATATATTTATAATCAGGAATTCCTCCTTTAATAACCAAGTCTATTACCCCATTTTTTCCGCCTTTGCAATAAGGGCTTCTATAATTAAAACTTAATTCCATTGGCTCTTCGTATTTAAAACGAATTTCTATAATATTTCCTCGTTCGTCTTCAATAGCTTCTACAATTGGTATGCCCTCATTTTTAGCATAATAACGATAAGTAATCTGTTTTACTTTTTGAGAGAAATGTGATGAAGGTGCCCAAAAAATATTTTCTTCGGCAGCATAACTATATGATTTTCTAACATTTGTTCTCACTCTTTTATTCATAACTACTTTTTCGCATAACACATCGTAAGTTCCCATTACTGTTTTAACTTTTGCTTGCTCTGTAAACTCGGTATATCTTTCTACATCTATAAAAGATTTTATAGAATCTATACTCATATATTTTGGATTAGAAAAAGCTGATTTAAAAGTTATACTATTTTCTGTCCGAAGGGTATCTCCCTGATTTAAAGGAAACTTATATTGTATTATATAATCTGAAAATTGGACAAAAGCGGGTGCCTTTATGTGTAGATAATCATCAATAACTCCTATTTGAGTTAATCCATCTTCGGTTAAGTTCCAATAGTGGACTTTTGTAAATCTGTAATACTTTACAATTGTAGCAGTATCAAAATGCTGACCATAAGCCGTTTCAAGTGGATTATAAAATCGGATAGTATCATAATCATCTTTACGAAGACTGGAAAAATCCCAAGTATTTCCACGCTTAAAATTTTCTATTTTAACCTTCTCCGACGACCTAAATTTTGCAATAGCTACAATAAAATTTTCGCCTGGTTTGGCAAAATCATCATAATCTATCTGAATTTGTGCAGAAAGTGTAATAGAAATTAATATAAATATAGTAGTAAATAAATATTTCATAACAAATTGTAATTTTAACGAATATTTAGGGTGGAGAATGGAGGAATTTAGGCTGGAGACTTCGACCTAACTTCCTCCAACCTAAATTAATTTACAGTAAACTCTGTTAGCTCTTTCAAAAAATTTTTCTTTTTTCCTTCTGATACATCTACTTGTTTGTCGTTGGTAAGAACCACATAGCCTCCCCTACCCTTTACATATTTTTTAATATACTTTAAATTAACAACATGCTTATTATGAATTCTACAAAAACCCGAATTTGAAAGCATCTTTTCGTAAACTTGAATAGATTTTGAGACTACAATCTTTTTATTATTTGTAAGAAAAAAAGTTGTATAGTTATTACTTGATTCACAACGATATATTTCGTTGAGCTGAATAATATTTAAGCCAGAAGATGTTGGTAAAATAAGACGATCTAATTTCTTAATATTAGAATTAAGAACTTGTATTTTTTCTGTTATATCCTCTGTTACAGCCTCTTCAAATCTATCAACAGCTTCTTTTAGTTGGTCGCCTGTTACAGGTTTTACAAGATAATGCAAAGCCGAAAATTCAAACGCTTTTATAGCATACTGATTATAAGCAGTAACAAAAACAACCTCAAGTGCTGTGTCATCAATTTTTTCCAGCACTTCAAAACCTTCTCCGTCTGGCATACTAATATCCAAAAAAACAAGCTCTGGTTTGTGTTCATTAATTATATCAATACCCTCTGCCACAGATTGTCCCGTTGCTACAATTTCTACTTGTGGACATTTTCGTTCCAATAATTTAGATAAAATTATCAAACTATTTTTTTCGTCGTCAATTAATACTGTTCTTATTTTTTTCATATATAATATAGATTTACGATTTTAAATTTACAATTTACGATTTACGATTAGTTTACACAAATAAATAAATCTCTCTTTTTCAAGTTACAGTTTGTTACACACTCTTTTTATTTCGTTAAAAAAATTTCTATTTTATAGTCTTTGTTACCCCTAAAACAGACCGCTATTGCCCTCCAATTTTTATAATCTCCTATTAAATGTTTTTTAGCCTGCATTCGGACTTCATTAAATTTTTGTTCAAAAACTGTTTCTTTTGCACTTTTTGGAACTTGTTTTATTTCAAAAATATCGTGCAATTCGTGGCGGGCTTCTGCTATATTAAAAGATTGTAGCATAATATCTACCTGTCCGGTAGGGAGATTATATTCGGGCAAGACCTCGTAAATATCTTTTGTAAAATTGTTCCAAAGAACATGAAATAGTAATCCGTGATAAAAACTTTCGTTAGCATTTTTGAAAAAATCGCCTGGAAATTTTTGAATTACTTCACTAAAAAAATATTTTATCAAATCTTCTACTTTGCCTTCTAATTGATAATTTTTTATAATTTTATTTATTTCTATTCTACCTGTTCTGTAATTATTTATTTTTTTAAAATAATCAATAGCCATTTCATAAGTAACAATATTTGGTATTTTTAATTCGCCGTTGTAATCGCCATGTGTCAAAATACCTGCATAATACAGACCTTCTGTAATATAGTTACCCTCCTTGTAATCAATCATATTGAAACTTATTTTTAAGTTTGAAGGAAAGAATAACATTTTATTTTCGGTAATTTCTGTTATAATAGTATCTCTTGCTTTATAATTATTCCCAAAAAGATATGCTATTTGATTGTAATCTATTCGCAAATTATCGTCAATCAATGTGTCAGGATATTCATCATTTTCTATTAAATTTTTAAGAAAATAAAGAGTCATCATTGGGTTGAATAAATACTCCCCTTTTTTATGAAATCTATAACCATCGTAGTATTGTTTTAATGTTCCTAATACTTTGGTTTTGTTAGTTTTTAAATTATAATCAGAGTAAATTTTGTTTACAAGATGCTCCGTTTCCAAGTAAGTAAAACCAAGCATATTTGTATATTTTTCATTAAAAGTTATCCACTCGGCAATATTATACCCGCTGTTCATATCAGCGATTGTGATTGGCAATATACCAGTAATAAATACTTTATCTACCGATGTTGCTGTGCCAAATTTAACTATTTCAAAAAAGCCTCTAAAAAAGCCTCCACTTCTTAAAATATTAAGATATTCGTTTTCCTCCTCCGAAGCATGTTGATAATATATTGCCATTGCATTGGTGAGCGAATCGTATTCGTCTATAACTATAAATAATTTGCCTTCTCTATTGGCAATCATATTTATTATGTTAGCCAATGCTCCTGCTGAATTATTCTCATAATTTTTTCTATAAATTTCTATAATCTCATCAGTAAGGTTTAATTCTTCTTTGTAATGGAGTAAAAAATTATAGATAACCGAATTATTATTAGAATTAAATTTCTCTTCTACTATATCCTTATCTTTTTTAGCATAAGCTCGCAAGCCAGAAAAATTAAAATTTATAAAGAAATAGCTATTACGCTTTTTCGTGGGATTTTTACCAATATAATAATTTCCAAAAATTTGTTTAAATTTACCAGCATATTTTAAATCGTAGTAACAACGCAACATTTCGGTAAAAAGAGACTTGCCAAAACGACGAGGACGCAAAAATACGGGATAATCAATATTATCTATATTCTCTAAATATTTTGTTTTATCTACAAAATAGTAATTTTTAGTTGCAAGTTTTTCAAAATTACTAACTGCATAAGGTATTCGTTTTTTCATATTGCAAAGATACAATTTTTTGTAAAATTATTTCAAAAATATATTACATTTTATTTTACCGTTCATAGGACTCTCCATATACTGTTATACAACAGACTTTAAGAATATCATTTAATATGTTTTTGAAAAGCCTGAACAAGCTAAACAAATGATTTATAAGGAAATGTAAGAATTGCTTTTGTGCCTACGGAATTATTTTTTTCGTCGTATAAATCTACAATTTTTACTGTTGTAATAGAATTAGTTAGGGTATTTATTAGACTTATTCTTTCTTCTATATTTTTTAAGCCTGTAGAAGTATGATTTTTTCGTCGCTTAGATATTTCGGCAGATTTTTCTCTACCAATTCCGTTATCGGTAATCACACAAACAAGCTGGTCTTCTGATAATAACAAAATATTTAGTTCCAGTTTTCCGCCCTTTGCTCTTGGTGCAAGTCCGTGCCAAATAGCATTTTCTAAATATGGTTGCAAAAGCATAGGTGGAATTTTTATAGTATTGAGGCTGATATTTTTCTCTTTTATTATCGTAAACTCAAAACTTTCATCAAATCGCATTTTTTCCAACTCCAAATAAAGTCTTAGAGTTTCTAATTCTGTTTCTAATAAGATAAAATTTTTCTTAGAGTTTTCCAACACCATTCTCATCAGAGTAGCAAAACTTGTAAGATAATCATCTGCTGTATCCATCTCATTTTCTAATATATAACGCCTAATAGAATTTAAAGCATTAAAAATAAAATGCGGATTCATTTGCGAACGCAAGGCTTTTTGCTCAGCAAACAATAGCTTATGTTTATTGTGCAAATCTTTTTCAATATTATGATAAATTCGCCAAAATACAAGTGCAAAAATTATTAATATCAATAAAATTAAAATAATTTTGAATACGAGCGTTTGTGTAAAATGCTTTTTTATTTTAAACTCAATTTCGTAAGCATTTCCATTCCAATATCCATCTTCGGAAGTAGCAGTTACATAAAACTTATATTTTCCATAAGGTAAATTAGGAAAACGAACATAATTATTTTCGGTCTCAATCCAGTCATTATCAAAACCGTCCAAACGATATTTATATTTTACTTTGTTGGTTGCCTTAAAACTTATTGCCTTAAAATAAACAGTTATACTATTTTCATTATTTTTAAAAATATAATTATTTTGAGTATTCTTTTTTTTATCATTAACCATCAGGCTGTCCAAAATAATTTTTGGTGGCACAATATTTTTTCTCAAATTATCTGGAAAAAAAGACACAATTCCTTTACTTGTTCCCAAGTATATACAATTGCCAATCATTGCAATATCTTTTATTTCTTCGGCATAAAGCCCGTCTGATTTTGTGTATTTTTCTGTTTCAAATTCAAAACCTTTGGTTGTTGAAATATCTAATTTACACAAGCCTTTGTTTGTGCCAAGCCAAACAGTTTTGGCGTTTTGAATAAAAATATTATTTACGAAATTAGAGTTTAATCCATTAGACCTATCTATTGTAATTATCTGTTTGCTAATTGGTTCGTAAATAAACAGACCTTCTCCTCCTGTTGCAAGCAAAATATATTTTTCAAATTGTTTTATATCATTTATTCTTGCCTTGAGTAGCTGATTATCATATCCAAGAAATTCCAATGTATTATTGTAAGAATACAGACCGTTTATTGAGCCAATCCAAACTGTGCCTTCGGAGTCTTCAAAAATAGAGTTCGATACAGGAATTTGCTCATGATTTAATCTAAAATTAATAGTATCAGACAGATATCGAACAAAACCATTATGGCTGGTTGATATTATTCCAGAATTACCCGATTCACAAAGTTTATATGCCCTTCTTGTTGTATCAACAATCTCAATTTCAGAACTTTGCATTTTAAAAAGCTCATTTCCCAAAAACCACACAGAATTATCCGAACTTTTGAAAATATCTAAAATAGCATAGTCTCTATTTTTTTTGAGCGGAATATTATTAAGAGAAAGTATTTTTTCTTCATCAACCTTACATTTAAAAACCTGTTTATTGTATGTTGAAAAGTATAAAAAATTATCAGCAATTTCCATTGATAAAATATTGAAATCGCCAAATCCGTACTGTTTGTAAGAATTAAACTGAAACGATGACACAAAATAAACTCCATCTTCGGTAGTAGAGAACCAATAATTTCCTTCAATATCCTGATAAACAGAAATTGGTGATTTGCCTCTCAGATAAGTTATATTTTTAGCATCTAAATTTTTATTAGGATAAAAATATACTCCTTCATACATAACACTTACCCAAAAATTTCCCTTATCATCAGATAATAAACCAGAAATGTCATTTTTATATTTTTTCGTTTTTACAATCTCCGAATTTTTAACATAAAAAAGAGTATTTCCTTTAGAAAATAGATACTCCTCTTCTCCTACCCTACTATAATATCTTCGCAGACTATTGTTTTTAGAAGTATTAAAATAATAGGTATTATTTTCTACTTTAAGATTTAAAGTATCAATAGAATTGATATTTTGTAATTCACACCAGATATAGCCATTAGTCATTTTCTTAAAAAAGAAATTATATCCTTTTTTTAAATTTGATAATTCATTTGTAACAACTCCATTTTTGGTAATTTTAAACAACCCTCCAAGACTTGGCATAAGCCACATATTATCAAGAGTATCAATATAAATATTATCTATAAAATAATTTTGCGACAATGCCCTAACAGTATCATTATACTCATATTCAGTTATTTCGCCATTTTCTATAAAACTCAAATCTCCGTTGTAAGATGCAAGCCAAATTCTATTTTTGTAATCATCAAAAATATCTATAACAGAATTTGACGGCAAGCCATCTCTAACTGTATAGTTTACAAAGTCATGACCATCAAATCTACTAATTCCTTTGCTGGAAGCAAACCACATATAGCCATCCTTGTCCTGAATTTGTGCATAAATTTCGGAGCTTGGCAATCCTTGTTCTACGCTATAATGCTCAAAAGCAGAATTTTGTGCTTGTAAATTCGCAAATGCAAAAATTACAACTAATATTAATGTGTGTTTTTTCATGAAAATTAAGTTAAAATTGCTTTATTGTTAATTAGTATGCGTCCACAAAGTCGGCTATTTTACGAATTAGACTTACAATATTTTTGCAACTCGTTTATTCGTAGCCCACGATTATCATCGTGGGTTATCAATAGGTCGTCCTTTCGGACTTTATGGACGCACACTAATTACTAATACTAAACCGCTATCAAGATAACGGTTTAGTATAACAATAAAGCAATTTAGCAATTCAACAATTTTTTTTACAAGAAATCAAATCTCAAATTATTATACGATTTTATAAATGTTTTACGGTGATATTTACATATCCCATATTTTTCTATTACCAAGCGATGCTCTTTTGTAGGATAACCTTTATTTTTTTGCCACTCATAGTTTGGAAATTCTTTGCTAATTTTCATCATATATTCATCTCTATAAGTTTTGGCAAGAATTGATGCCGCTGCTATGGAAAAATATTTTGCATCGCCTTTGATAATACATTTATGTGGTATGTTTTTATACTTTTTAAATTTATTTCCATCTACAATAACAAATTCTGGCAAAATATTTAAACCATCTAATGCTCTGTGCATTGCAAGTATTGAGGCATTTAGAATATTTATTCTCTCTATTTCTCTCTCACTAACAATTCCTACAGCAAACGACAATGCCTTTTGTTCAATTTCCGTTCTCAAAAGATTTCTTTTTACCTCAGATAGTTTTTTTGAGTCGGTTAAAAAGTTGTGCGAAAAATCTTTTGGCAAAATTACTGCAGCCGCAAATACCGCTCCCGCAAGGCACCCCCTACCCGCTTCGTCGCAACCTGCTTCTATAAATTTATTTGTATATGAGTTTTTCATTTTTTTTTAGAGACAAACACGTTTCCAAGTGGTGAAAAACCACGTTGGAAAGTGTGTGGGAGTGTTAAAATACAATTGTTCCAAGTTTTTCTCCCATTACTATTTTTTTGAGAGTTCCGTTGTCGCTCATTTTAAATACTATTATTGGCAAATTATTTTCGTAACATAAAGTAAATGCTGTTAAATCCATGACCTTTAGTTGTTTAAGCATTACTTCATCAAAAGAGATTGAGTCATATTTTGTTGCAGTTTTATCTAGCTTAGGATCAGCAGAATAAACTCCATCTACATTTGTTCCTTTGAGCAAAACATCTGCGTTAATTTCTACACCTCGCAACGCCGCTCCCGAATCGGTAGAAAAAAACGGATTTCCTGTTCCGCCGGCAAATATAACAATTTCATTGTTATTTAGTGCTTCTTCTGCTCGGTCTTTTGTGTATCTTTCGGCAAAAGGCTCCATAAATGTAGAAGTAAGAACACGGGCTTTTACTCCACTTTCAATAAATTCGGATTGTAAAGCAATTGCGTTTATAACTGTGGCAAGCATTCCCATATAATCACCTTTTACTCTATTGAAACCTTTTTTTGCTCCTTTTAAGCCTCTAAAAATATTTCCTCCTCCAATTACAATTCCTACCTGCACTCCCATTTTAGAAATTTCTAAAATTTCGTTGATAAAAACTGATAGTGTTTCGTGGTCTATTCCAAAACCTTTTTCTCCTCCGAGTGCTTCTCCACTTAATTTTAATAAAATTCTATTATATTTCATACGTTTGTAGGTATTAGTTGATTTATTGCTTAAAAATTATGAATTTATGACAAATATAAATAAAAGCAAAAACACTATGTTGCTTGTAATTAACGATTTGCATTTTAAAGGCTTTTATAAAAAACGACTCTAAAGTATAATAACACAATCAATTTACAAAAAATTACGTTAATTAAAATAAAACTTCTTTTTTTAAAAACATAAAAAGACTATTTTTGTATCCAATTTTTTTGCTTTTAGACTAAAGTGAATAAGGTTTTCGTATTTTAAGTATTTTAAATGCCGACTGGATTTATCCGAAAAACCTAATTCACTTCAATATAATCATTTTTTTTTTTTACAAAAATAAAAAAATAATTAACATTTTATTAATTACAAAAAAGAATACAAAACTATTTAATAGACTAATTATCAGAACAATAATATATTTTTTCACTAAAATTTAATAAGATCTGATAGAAAAAAAAAACGAATTTATAAAAATATATTTATTTTATGCAACAAATGGTATATTTTTGCGGTCTAATTTTTGAGGAACTTAAAACTATTAATAATTTAAACATTTAATTACTATGAAAAAGATTTTAACAACATCGCTATTGGTTATTTTATTTATTTCTATTAGTTATGCACAAAAACCCGATATGGCAAAAGTGGAAGGAGGAGAATTTTATATGGGAAATGTAAACGCAGGCGAAGGGGACGAATCTGTTGAGCATAAAGTAACAGTGGACGGCTTTAGTGTAGCCAAAAAAGAAGTAACTTTTGCTGAATTTGACCTATTTTGCGAAGCCACAAGCTACCCCTCACCAGAAGATGGAGGTTTTGGACGCGAACAACTTCCTGTAATGAATGTAAGCTGGATGGGAGCAGTTATGTATTGCAACTGGCTAAGTAAAAAACATCGCTACGATAAATATTATAAAATAGAAGCAGACAGTGCAGGAACAGTAACCTTTCAAGGCATAAGCACAGAAGGCAATGGAGACGGCTACAGACTACCAACAGAAGCAGAATGGGAATTTATAGCAACAGGCGGAATGGATTCTGAAGGATATTCTTTTGCTGGAGGCAATATATTAGAAGAGGTAGCATGGTTTAACAAAAACTCTGCAGTAAGAGAAGGAAATCAGCAACATCCACACGAGGTTGGAACTAAAAAAGCAAACGAACTTGGTATTTTTGACTTAAATGGAAACTCTTGGGAATGGTGCTACGATTATTA
This sequence comes from Bacteroidales bacterium, assembly GCA_029932195.1. Classification (GTDB taxonomy): domain Bacteria; phylum Bacteroidota; class Bacteroidia; order Bacteroidales; family JAOZQN01; genus JAOZQN01. The sequence continues at coordinate 17,977 of JAOZQN010000043.1, forward strand.
TAAATCAAATTACTACAGCTCAAGTCCAGAAAGTAACCCTACCGGACCAGAAACAGGAACAGAAGGAAGAGTTTACAGAGGTGGTAACTTTAATAGCACAAAATCGTTCTGTAGAGTAACAAGAAGATTTCATCTTTCTCAAAACCTAACTGTAGGTTCTGTTGGTTTTAGACTTGTTAGAAACGAATAGTTGTTGGTTGTTGGTTTCACGAAGTGAATTAATTTGTAATTGTATTACAGAACTCACAACTTGATAACTTGATAACTTGATAACTAAAAAGAGGTTCACTTGCGTGAACCTCTTTTTTTATCTCTATCCATTAGGCTGTTCTATTCCGCCTTCGCCTCCGTTGTCGGGAGGGGAGTTGTCGGGAGACTTGGACGAGCCGTAAATAAGGTAATCGTTATATTTTGCCTCGTTGCGTTCTGCCCAAATTACTTGTCCTAAGTTGCAATAATAAGAAACTTCATTATAAATACTATTTGCTTCCTCAATACGTGCATGTGTAGCAATATCACGCTCTTCTACTTTCTGCTCCTTATACTCTATGCTCTGAGTAAAATTACCACTAAGAGTCTCTAATTCAACCATTACTGGTTCAAAAGGATTAATAAACTCAGAATCCAATGTTCTCAAAATTCTGCAAACTTTATTTGCCTTTCGGAAAAGATTTAGGTCGTTAACAGTAGATAACTCTTTTATCTTAAGACTCAGATAAATACCCGAGTTTTTTCCAAAGTGTTTTCTAACTATTAAAGATAACTCTCTAATGTGTTGTATTACTTGCTCGGCAATTTCGTTTTTGCTTTGCGTTGCTGTGGTTACTTCTCCGCGATATTCTTCGTCTATTTGTTTGGTGTCAAACTCTTCTACTCGCAATTTAAAAGCCATTATTTGGTCGGCACTAATGCCAAGACGTTCAAATACTTCAATATCTCTCAATATTGTGTTAGCTTTTTGTTTGCTTAAACCTGATAGTTCGGCATAAGACATTTTGAAATTACTTTTCATTTCGTTTGTGTTCATGTTAATAAAATTTAAATGATTAATAAATATAGTGTTAAATTTTTAATGTTGAGTTTTTAATTTGTTTATACATAATAAATTACATAAAAAATATTAATTAAAAACATAAAACTTAGCACTGTTAAATTGATAAAGAATTGTTAAAAATTAAATTTCTGTTTTTTGTTAGATTATCAGTTTTTAATCAAAACCAATTAAAAATTTAAAATTCAACACTTCATTGATTGTTTTTTTATAGTTAATTTTATAGTTTTAATTTTATGCTTATTAAAAACGTCTTAAACTTTATTTGCCTTCACTTATATATATATTATTATATGAATATGCAAAAAGAAGAGGTTTTATATTTCAATAATTAAAAAAATGCTATTATTTACTTAAAAACAACACTGCAAAAGTAAATAAAAAATTATAGCTAACAAATTTTTTAACAAGTTTTTTTATTCATTTTCAAATAGTTAGCATAAAATGATAATAAAATAGAGTTATTTTTACAATACTATAAACATCATTACTTCCTGACTGTCAAAGCATTAAGCATATTCAATTAAATGATAGCCGTTTAGTAAAATAAACTTTACTTTTTTTTGAGAAAAAGTATATTTTTTTATTTTTCATTATCTTTTTGGCAATAAAAAGCTATTTTTTTAATATTATTATAGCTTAAATAAGCAGTTATAACGATAAAAAATACATTTCTAATCAACGGAAAACGATCTATGTTCGGTAAAAAGCAATATCTATTCGGTAGGAAACAATATATACTTGGTAAGGAGCAATTTCTATTCGGTAGGAAACAATATATACTTGGTAAGGAGCAATTTCTATTCGGTAGGAGGCAATATATCTTTGGTAGAGAGCAATTTCTACTCGGTAGGAGGCAATATATCTTTGGGAGGGAGCAATTTCTACTCGGTAGGAGGCAATATATTTTTGGTAGGGAGCAATTTATGAAAAATATTTGGTATCCTTAATTATAGAAATGTTATTCTAAATAAAAAGAATGATTTATAGAAGAAAAAGGGCGATTTATGTAATTAAGATAACGCTATACGGAACTAAAGTTATAGTTCGGATATTTTTATATAGAGCTATAACTTTGTATTTTATAGCCTTTGACAAAGTTTTTTCACTTTGTTAAAGGTGTAATTCCGATGTTTTTATACCGAATTACAACTTTGCCAAAGTAAAAAAAACTTTGGCAAAGGTAAATTAACTCTTATTATCTATTTATCATAATTTTATGAGTCTTAATTGTCTTGTTGTTTGACCG
>JAOZQN010000451.1 GCA_029932195.1 Bacteroidales bacterium
GCTACGCTCACTGCCCGCACACACCACACAAGGCAACGCCACCACACAAGTTACCGATATAGCCAATGCAAAAAAAACAAAAAATGGAGAATACTTAGATTAAAACATAAAACAATATTATCTTTGCAAAAAAAACGAATAAAACAATTTTAAATGAATATATTTCACGAAATACTTATAAATCAACTGGCTGTTGAAGGCAGATTTATATCAGACGAAGGCGAGCTAAAAAAGTTTGTAATAATTGACGCAGCTTTTAATATGGATAAAAAGTTGATTGAATTATTACTCACAAAACCCGAATTAAAACAAAAATTCTTTACCGAAATTGTTGGACATTGGGTATTTGATATAAATTTGTTTGTGAGATATATGGAAAATAAAAATTTCCTAAAAGATAGTTATACACGATACCGCAACAAAATAGGATTAACAATTAACGATAAATTTGCAAAACAGAGCAACGAAGTTGCTCTTGTTTGGCCATTTAAAGATTGTATTTTAGAAGGAGGACAAACAGAAGAAGACCAAAAAAGACCCGAAATATTTTTTAACGAAATTTTGGCACAAGAAGAAATTGACCAACTTACAGAGCCAAAAGTTCTCGTAAATTGGGAAAAATACACCACAGGTGGAACACAAAAAGTAACTGAAATTAAGCGAGGGAAAAACGGAATTATTAAAGAAAATTTGATAATAAAAGGAAACAACTTATTAGCTTTACATTCTCTTTTGCCACAATTTGAGGAAAAAATTAAATTAATTTACATAGACCCACCATATAATACAGGTAACGATGCGTTTCAGTATAATGATAGTTTTAATCACAGCTCGTGGCTTACTTTTATGAAAAATAGATTAGAAACCGCACGCAGATTGTTAAGAACAGACGGACTTATTTTCATTTCAATTGATGATAGAGAACATTCTTATTTAAAAATCTTGCTTGATGAAATTTACGGAAAAGAAAACTTTATTTCTGATATAATTATACAAGTAAATAAAGGCGGACGGGATTATTTGAAAATTGCAAAAACACACGAGTTCATTCTTTCTTATCAAAAAAATGAATTTGCCGAAATTAATGAAATAGAAAAAGAGGGTCTTGTTTTTAGATATAATGACAACAAAGGAGCTTTCAATATCAGAGAACTAAGAAATCGAAATCCTAAATTTAACAGAAAAAATCGACCAAATTTATATTATCCCTTTTTCATCAATCCCGACACGATTGATAAGGACGGTTTTTGTTCAGTTTCTCTAAACGAAGACGATAATTTTTCGATTAATTCATTTCCAAGAAATAGTAAAAATGAAGATAGTTGTTGGCGTTGGGGTAAAGAAAAAACAGAAAAAAATCTTCAAGCAGAACTATTAAACACAGGCGTTGTAGCAAAACAAAAAAAAGACGGTAATTGGAATATTTATGAGAAACACAGAAAAAGTAAAGGCAAAATAAAATCAGTTTGGGACGATAGCGAAGTAAGAACAGAAGCAGGAACAAAAGAATTAGGAAAATTGCTCGGAAAAGATTTGTTTGCATTTCCAAAACCTGAAAAATTAATACAACGTATATTGGAAATAGGTTCAACCGAAGGCGATATTGTATTAGATTTTTTTGGAGGAAGTGGAACAACAGGTGCCGTTGCACACAAAATGAACCGTCAATATATCTTAATTGAGCAAATGAACTATATAAAAGATTTACCCGAAGCCCGATTAAAAAAAGTAATAGGAATTAAAACAAAAAAAGCAGACGAATTACACGAGAAAATAGAATTTGACACAGGAGGTATTTCAAAAGCCGTAAATTGGAAAGGCGGAGGCAGTTATATTTATACAGAACTAAAACAATACAATCAAACATTTATAAACCAAATTGAAACAGCAAATACCACAAGTAAATTAATTGAAATTTGGGAAGAAATGAAAATCCACAGTTTTTTAAATTACAATGTGGACATTAAAAAACACGATGAAAATATTGAAGAGTTTAAAACATTAGAAATACAAATACAAAAAGAACATTTGCTAAAACTTCTAAATAAAAATCAGCTTTATGTAAATTTGTCATCAATAGACGATGAAGATTTTAAAGTAAGCGATGAAAATAAAAAACTTACCAATGAATTTTATGAAATAAAAAAAGAAGAAACTGCAACTCAAACAAAAACAGATTTATAATTATGGAATTTTTATATAAAATATTTGATACAGGTGCAGGTTTTGACAAGCGAATTGACAATACAAAAATCCCTGATTATATTACAAAAAATCTAAGTAATATTTTTGAACTTCGCCCTTATCAAAAAAAGACATTTAGCCGTTTTATATACTACCTTGAAAATGACAATTTTGATACTAAACAAAATAAGCCCTATTCTTTAATGTTTAATATGGCAACGGGTAGTGGCAAAACAATGATAATGGCTGGTTCAATTCTATATTTATATCAGCAAGGTTATCGTAAATTTCTGTTTTTTGTAAAATCAGCAAATATTATTAACAAAACAATTGATAATTTTATAAATATTCGTTCATCAAAATATCTTTTTAATAAAAATTCAATTTCTTTTGACGGTAAAATAGTAAATATTAAAAAGGTTGTAAATTTTGAAGATACAAGCAACGATGATATAAATATTTGTTTTACAACTATTCAAAAATTACACAGCGATATATACGCCGAAAAAGAAAATAGTCTGACTATTGAAGATTTTAAAGAACAAAAAATTATTCTTATAGCAGACGAAGCTCATAATTTCCAAGTTAAAACAAAAAAACAAACAGAAATAGAGAGTTTAGCTAAACCAAGTTGGGAAAATACAATTGAACGTATTTTTAATCAAAATTTGGACAATATTTTACTTGAATTTACGGCAACGCTCGACTACAAAGACAAGGAAATAGTCAAAAAATATAAACCAAAAGTAATTTTTCGTTACGATTTAAGAGAGTTTAAAGACGATAAATATTCAAAAGACGTAAATCTTTTACGAAGCGATTTGTCCGATGAAAACAGAATTTTACAAGCCGTAATTTTAAATCAATATAAACAAGATATAGCACTAAAAAATGGAATAAATTTAAAACCAGTAATTCTGTTTAAAGCTCAAAAATTAATTGCCGAATCGCACGAAAATAAAGCAAATTTTCACAAACTCATTGAAAATTTAACAAACGAACAGATTTTATACATAAAAGAAAATACAAGTGTTAAAATAATTCAAAGAGCATTCGATTTTTACGAAAAAAACGTTTTTTCTATTTCGCAATTACAAAGAAAATTACAACAAAATTTTGCTGAAACTAACTGTATTTCTGTAAATGAAGAAAATCTCGAAAAAAAATCACTAAAAAAGAATGACCAAAACCAATTAATAGAACAGCAATTTATTCTAAACTCTCTCGAAGATAAAAACAATCCGATAAGAGCAATTTTTGCCGTAAATAAGTTAAATGAAGGTTGGGACGTTTTAAACCTTTTTGATATTGTTCGTTTATATAAAACAAGAGATAGCCAAAAAGGAAAAGCAGGGAAAACAACAATGGCAGAAGCTCAATTAATTGGACGTGGAGCAAGATATTCACCTTTTAAAATAAATGAAGACCAAGATAAATTTAAACGTAAATATGATAAGCCAAACCATAAAAATGAATTAAAAACAATTGAAGAACTTCATTATCATACGATTGAAGACAGTAAATATATTTCAGAATTAAAAAAAGCTCTTGTAGAATCAGGAATTTACGACGATGAAAATGAATACAAACAACTTGACTTAAAACTAAAAGAAGAATTTAAGCAAACCGAATTTTATAACAAAACTGTTGTTTACGGAAACGAAAAAAAGAAAAATACCTACAAAAAAATACAATCATTTAAAGATTTAGGTGTTTCAAAAAACAGTATAAAATTTAAACTTCATTCAGGCAAAGGTCAAGTAACAGCAGCTTTTGATGAAAATAACGAAATAAACGAAGAAAAAAATAATATAATTGTAGAAGGGAAAGACGTTGAGTTATCTAATATTCCAATTAATATTATTAAAAATGCAATAGCAAAAAATGATTTTTTCAAGTTTAATAATCTAAAAAAGTTTTTCCCAAACTTAAAATCTAATAGTGGATTTATTTCAAATAAAGATTATTTAGCAGGATTAAAAATAATTTTTACAGGCACAGAGGAACGATTAAAAAACATTACAAATTTAGATTATTTATTAGCTATAAATGATTTGTTATCTGTAATTAAACAAGAAATATTAGGAAATTTACACGATTATTACGGAACAGATGAATTTACACAAATACATAAAATTAAAGACAAATTTACGGACGTTTCATTGAAAATCAACAAAAATAGCGAAAGAGCAATTAGTCAATATGAGTTTATTAAAAATAAAGATTGGTTTGTTTATGATGATAATTTTGGAACAAGTGAAGAAAAGAAATTTGTAGAAATGTTTGCTCGCAGAATTGAGAAATTACACACAAAATATAAAGAAATATACTTAATCAGGAACGAAAGACAATTTAAAATTTACGATAAAAAAGGCACTGGGTTTGAACCAGATTTTGTATTATTTCTAAAACAAAAAGAAAATCCAGATATTGTTTTCCAAATGTTTATTGAGCCAAAAGGAGTTCATTTAAAAGAACATGACAAATGGAAAGAAGATTTTTTAATTGAAATAAGAGAGAAGTTTAAAGATAAAACACTCGAATACCAGTCTGATAAATACAGATTAACAGCAGTTAAATTTTACAGTAACAAAGAAGAAAACGAATTTGAAAAAGCGTTTGAAGATGCTTTATTTGAGTAACTTACGACAAGAAAAAAAAGGCTATATCATTGTGCTTAATGCCATTTATTTTATTTTTTTTTCGCCTACGGCTCACAAAAAAAATAAAATAAACGTCATAAGCACATTTTCGATAGCGTTAATTAAAAACACCAAATAATCAAATAATGAATAATTAATTATAAGTTTAAAATTGAAAAATTAAAATTTTAGCATTCATAAAATACAATATTAATTATGACAGATTTAGAAATTCTGGCTACCCACTTAAAGTTGGACAGCAATTAATTATAAATTGTTAAAAATATT
>JAOZQN010000931.1 GCA_029932195.1 Bacteroidales bacterium
TATTTCATAAATATAATGCACATATTTAGACCTGACATTTTTTAAAAACCTGTCATCTGTTCCTGAAAATAAAATAATAAATCTTTATAAGTTATTTTCGCCAGAGCATTTATTAAAATTGCCACATACAAACGACAGCAACTCCCTTGATACAGGCTTTTATAATGAATTATTACATATTATAGGTTTGGAAGAGCGAAAAATAAATAATAAAAAAATAATCCTGCGTAAAGAAGAGGAAAACAGAAATTCTGCATCTTTAATTGAAAATACAATAAATATACTTGAAACAGAAGACCGTTTAAAACATGTAAATAATTTAGAAAAGCGCTACGGTACAAAACACGAAGCACAAATTGAGAATGTAGCTATTGAATTAAATATTATGTGGATAAATAGGATTTTATTCCTAAAACTCCTTGAATCTCAATTGGTTCAATATCATAATGATAGTCTTGAATATGAGTTTTTAAATATTAAGAATATTGTTGATTTTGATGATCTGAATGAACTTTTCTTTGAAATTCTGGCAAAAAAAAATGACAAAAGAAGTTCAGGTATAAAGGAAAAGTTTAATAAAATTCCATACTTAAATAGCTCTTTGTTTGAAATAAGCCAGTTAGAAGATGAAACAATAAGAATAAATAGTTTAAAGTCTCGTTTAAAATTACCTTTAAGCAAAAATAGTATTCTTAAAGAAAAAAAAGAACTCCCAATTCTTGGATATATTTTAAATTTCCTTAATACTTATGATTTTACAAGCGAAGGAGCAGCAAAAATTCAAGAAGAGAATAAAAATTTAATCAACGCTTCTGTTCTTGGACTTATTTTTGAAAAAATAAATGGCTATAAAGACGGTTCGTATTTTACACCTGGATATATAACAATGTATATGAGCCGAGAAAATATTCGCAGTGCTGTTGTCCAAAAATTCAGAACTTTGCCAAAGTTTAAAACTTTGGCAAAGTTTAGCGAATTAAAAGACTTAATAGAAAATCGCAAACAAGCAAATGAAATAATAAATAGTCTTAAAATTTGCGACCCTGCAGTTGGTTCGGGGCATTTTCTGGTTTCTGCACTCAACGAAATTATTGCAATAAAATCGGAACTTGGAATTTTAGAATATCAAAACGGAAATCGTATAAAAAATTATAAAGTAGAAGTTGTAAACGACGAACTAATTGTAACAGACAAAGAAACAGAAGAGTTATTTGAATACTCTTTAAACAAAAAAGGCAATACTGTGGACTACAAGCAAGATTTGCAAAAAACTTTATTCCACGAAAAACAAATAA
>JAOZQN010000932.1 GCA_029932195.1 Bacteroidales bacterium
GCTACATCAATACAGAATATTTATATTTTTCAACAAAATACGTTATAATCAGCAAATTTTATCTTCGCTCACAATCTTATTTAAAAGTTGCATTCCTATCATGCTCATGAAAGCACCAGGAACCCCGTGTCCTGTGCAATCTACTGCGGCAATAAACTTCTTCTCCGAAAATTCGTCTTTTGCAGGCAAGTGAGTAAACCAGTAGAAATCACCACTTACAATATCTTTAGGGCGAAAAAGAATAGATATATTTAACTGAGGCTTTATTAAATTCTCTGATTGTAAAATTGCTGTTTGAATTGTGCTTGCGTATCGCACGGAGGCAGTTATATTTCTATTTTTTTCATTAATTTCTTCGTAAGCATCTTGTAAATTATCGGACTGTGCTTGTATTGTTTCGGTTATTTGATTAAGTTCTTCATAGGCATTTTGTAAGCTATTGGTTTGCTCTTGTATTGTTTCGTTTTTTTTATTAAGGTCTTTATTTTTTTCTAAAATATTATCTTTTTGAATAATTGTCTCTTTGGCATATTGTGTTAATAATTGTCGGTAGTAATAAAAAGAGCTAATAAACATCAATCCAGAAGTTAATATTGAAATATTACGTAAAACGTTGGTGTCAATATTCTGGTTCAAATTTACTTTTACTGAAATAGAATTATAATAATCAAAAATAAAGATATAAAAAAATATAATAAGAATTAATGAGATACTTATTTTCCAGTCTTTTGCTTCAAAAGCAAGAAATGGAAAGATTACTCCTACTATTATTAAAAATTTTGCTGCCATACCTCCTGTTCCTGCATCAGAATATAACATACTAGCCACAAAGAAAACAGTTGTAGGAGTAGTAATACTAAAAATAGCTCTACCTATTTTATGACAATTATATTTTAGAAGAATAAATGATATTAAATGTAACCATATTGGTATAGAGATAATTAACACCCCAGAGATAGATTCTCTAACAATAAATAGAAAAGGGATTACCAAAAATATAAATAATAAGTTTAATATATTTACTAGTTTTATTGCTCTTTTTAATTCCTTATTATAATCTGTTCTTAATCCGTTTCTTATAATTTTTTTTATAATCTTTTTCATTTTTTTATAGTTTTATACCAACAACAGTAATATCATCACGTTGCGATTCTGTTCCTTTCCAGTTGTCAAGCTCTATTTCAAGTTTTTGTTTTTGTTCGGTTAAAGTTTTATTTGCAATATTATTTAAAATCTTTTCTAATTTTTTAGACCCAAAACGTTTTCGTTCTTTGTTGTTCTGGTCTATAT
>JAOZQN010000452.1 GCA_029932195.1 Bacteroidales bacterium
AATATAAAAATAATTTAAAATAAATTTGGTTTTTAACACAGTATCTAATTCACTATAGTATACACCTAAAAAAATGTCTGGCATTCGCCAATCGTAAATCGTAAATCTGCTTATTTTATTTTAAATATTTTATTTGGTATTTTTGTTTTTGTATCTATGCTATTAATTTTTATAGTAATTGATATATTTTTATATGATTGTTTTATTGTAAATGGAATTTTAATTTTTGTTCGGTCATCAATTTTCTGATAATCGGAATATTCATACGTTTCTGTATGTTCATAATTTCCATTTTTTAATTCAAATTTTTCTGTTCTTAATTTTTTTTTTGTATTTTGGTCATAATACTCATAATAAATTATATTATTTGGTATAGTTACTTCAATTTTATATTGTCCAAGATTAGTTATATTTGTATCGCAAATTAATTTTGTTTTAAAGTTTAATTCTTCAAAAAATTGTTCGGGAAAAAGGTATGCTTTATAAATCTTTAGATACAACTCATCATTGTTAAATGTTTTATTATCAGTCATTATACTATCAAGCCATGCTTTCCCATTACAAATTTCTAATTGATGAAAAAGCGTGTCTGTTTCCAAAATAAGTTCAGTTTTATAATAATGGTATGAAGGATATTTCTTGAAAATTTTGCCATCTAAATTATAATGAGTAGAGTCTATTAAATAATCTGCCGTGAAATTTATTGTAATATTATATGACTCTTCTGGTGCATGACAACTTTCTAAATAATTGTTTATAATAGTTTTACTACCAAAACCTTTTTTTATTATTTTATAGGGTTTTATATCATTAATATTATAATATTCTACTTTTATTTTTTTAGCAATATACATTAATTCACACGACAGCTTATTCTCATCTCCAAGCACAACACAGTCCGATTTTTCTGGAGTAATATATTTGCTTGCGACTTCTCTAACCTCTTTTTTACCTATTTTATCTATATTTTTAATATAATTTGTATAATAATCTCTTTCTAAATTATATTTTTCAATATTATAAGCATAATCTGCGATATTATAAGAAATTATAAATGATTGAACATATCTATTTTTAATTCCATCTTTTGTTTTTGCAACTATTTTATCATTAATTTCTCCAGCTTTAATTTTTTTAAGAACTTTATAAAGTCCATCTATTGTTGTTTCTAATTGATTATCATCTACTTTTAGCTTAACAATAAAACTTCCAACATAATCATTTTGAGAAATTTCTGTTTCTATTTGTTCATTGTAATTATAAGCAATATTAAATTTTTCATATACTTTTTTATAAATAATTTTATTTAATATTTTTACTGTAATAAAATCATCATCTCTGATTGTAAGGTTAATAGGATAAGTTATTGATACATAACTATCTTTTGTCTTTCCATTAATGAATCGGACTATTTTATCATCTGGTTTTTCAACCTCGTATTCAATTACTTGAGGATTATTTACTTTATTCCAATTTCCAAAATTTTTATTTGCATATAAATATATTATATCTATATTTGTATTTCCCACAACAACAAGGTAGCTATTTTCTGGTTTAAAAATTTGATAATAGCTTTCAAAAAGAGATGTTTTGTCAATATTATTTATGCTATTTAAGCTCATCTCTTCTGCAAAAGGATGTTTTTCCCCAAATCTAAAATCATCAGAAAAATAATTAATTAGAGAGTCTTCTGGAGTTGGTAGTTGTCTTGAGTAATAAGTCTTTGCACTTGAAATATCTTTATTTGAAAATGTTGGTATTGTTAACTTATTTGCCATAAAATTAAGAGTAGAATCCATTGCTTTTTCATCAGATGTCATATTTTTGATAAATCTGTTTCTATCTATTTCACCTCCAAGAATAAGTGCCATAATTTCGGAACTTCCTGCTTTTTTGTTTTCTTTAAAAGGAGCAAAATCCACTATAAATCTATAAGATATAAAATCATAATTTGAAGAGTCTGTTTTTACAAATAAAATTTTCATACCATTAGCAAGTTCTATTTTTTTATATCTTTCTATAGACGCTAAAATATTAGCATCTATCTGCGAAAAAACAGAAATTGGTAGAAATAATAATATGAATATAATTTTTTTCAATGTGTTTAATTATTTGTCAAATAACTTTAAGCTACTTGACAATTTAGGCTACCCACGTAAAGTTGAACAGCAATTGCACTCGTCAGGTGTTTTTCACCTGACGCTTTACAGGCGGTCAGGTGAAAAACACCTGACCGAGGCAATATGTTGAAAATTAGCTCTGTCTAACTTTACGTGGGTAGCCACAATTTATATTGTTCTAAAACTTGAAATTAAGAATTTTATCTTGTTTTATAAAAGTAAATAATCTGTTGTTTTTAAGATAATTAGCAAGATATTCCTGTTCTGTTTGTCCAGGAGTTGGCACAAGAATAGCTTTTTTATTTATCACATGCAAGTCCATAATTGTAGAATATCCTGCACGAGAAATTATTAGTTCACTATTTTTCAGAGCAGTAAACATTTCATTGGTTTCTAAATGATTAACAATTTCAATATTATTATTATTTTCAATAAAAGAAGTTCCTGGTTTTCCTGCAATTATTAATGTTTTTCTATTAGTATTTTTAAGTTTTTCATAAATAAGCTCAAAAAATATAGTTTTTTGAGGTTCTGGTCCAGAAATAATAGCAACAATATCATGCCTTTTTTTTGAGTTTGCAAAATTTTTTTGATTAAATTTTTCAAAGCGAGAAAGTATGCCAATAAATTTTGTGTGTTTATGTGCAGTATATTTATGTGATAAATCACCAGAAAGATTGTTATTCTTCTGTAAATCAGGTATCCATAATTCATTATACTTAGAAATAAAATATTTATTAATTAAAAAAACAAAGTATTCCATAAACTCTAAACGCTTTGTCATCTTTATCATTATTTGATGAGTGATAAAAATTGTATAAATTTTTTTGTTCCACAATCCAAAACGATTATCTGAAATTACTATATCTATATTATGTTTTTTTATGAGTTTTTTTAATAGGAAATGTTCTTTTGCTATACCTAAAAATATTTTAGGACTTGAAAACAACATTTTTATTGGCATAAAACTATTATTTTTAGGATATTTTATTTCAAAAGAAGGAAATTTTATTATTTGCAGATTTGGGAATTCTGTTTTCAAGAATTGATATGGGAGCAAATCAGAGGCAATAATTATTTTATTTTTATCTTTTAATTTATTGATAATAGGAACAATACGAGTAGCATGTCCAAGCCCCCAGTTTAGTGGCGAAATTAGTATTGTTTTGTTTTGTAAAGTCAAGTGATAAAAAATGAAAAGCAAAGAGTGGGGATAGAAAAATAAGTTGATTCTATTTTCTTTTTCTTATAGCATTAATAGCATAAAATATAAAATAATATAATGATTTGAAAAATCCTAATTCCTCTAAATTATAATAAAGATACCAAACTCTTTTAGCTGCTTTAAATTTATTCGCAGAAATAGAACTGTCTCGTTTTCTATATTTCATTAATACAATATCTAATCCATTGGCAATAAGACCTCTTTTTAACAAAGAAATCCATAAATATGTATCCTGTCTTGTTCTTATATCCAGAAAATTAATATCGCCAACAATATTTTTATCTATAATTGACGACGACATTCCAATTATTGTATTTTTAAGATAGCCAGTATAAGTTATTTTCTGAGGAACATTAATTGTATATTCTTCTTTTGTAAAAAGTTCATTCATAACAATATATGAAGTGAACGAAATTGCAGATTTATGTTTTTTCATGAAATTTATTTGAATTTCAAGTTTATTTGGTAGCCAACAGTCATCGCTATCTAAGAAGGCAATATATCTTCCATTAGCTTTTTTTAGTCCAATATTTCTTGCCTCACCTGCACCTATATTTTTTTTTTGTTCTATTAAAATAATACGATTATCTTTTTCACAATTTTTTTTTATTAAACCGACACTACCATCATTAGAGCAGTCATCTATAATAATCATTTCCCAATTTTGGTAGGTTTGAGACAAAACAGATTTTATAGTTTCTGAGATAAAATCTTCTGAGTTATAAGAGGGTGTTATTATAGATACCAAGTTCATTACTTTTTTATAAATGTTTCTGTTTTGTTATCGTAATTAATAAAATATGTTCCTTTTTTCAATGACCTAACACTTACTTTATCTTTCCTTCCTTTTAGTTCTAATTTTCCGTAATAGTCAAAAATTTCGTAATTTGTTATAGCCGAAAATGTTATATAATCACTTGTTTTTTGAGTATTTCCAGGAGTAAATGTTATTGGGGCTGATAAATTTTTATATGTAACTTCTGGGGAGTATCTTGATTTATTTGTATCATCTTTTTGTCGGATTCTAAATTTATTTTGCCCTGTATTAAAGTTTATTTTACAGGAATATTTATTTAAGTTATTTGTTCCTTTTCCTTGAATAGTAGCTATTTGAGACCATTTATTCCATTTGTATTGTTCAATAATAAACGGAAGTTCTCCACTTTCGTTGGTAGTTGTCCATGATAGAGTTCCGTTTTTGGTAACATTTATGGATATAATTTTAAAAGTGCTTTTAGGATTTAGAACTTCAGGATTTAATATTTTTGGCTGACAATTATCTTTATATTTTATTATAATTTCTATTTTATTTCCAATATCAAAACCATACATAGAAAGGTCTATTTCAAAGGCATTTGAGTTAATCTCATCGGTTGATATTTCGCCATTTACTATAATTTCATATATGCAAAAACCTGCTCCTGTTTCACCAAAAGGGTTTATTACATAAATATTCTCTCCCTGATAAATACCTGATAATCTAAGTTCTTCGTTGGCAAAAATATAACTTTGTCCAATAAGTATTAAGATTATTATATAAAAAGCCTTTTTTTTCATTATTTTTTATTTAATATTAAAACAAGTAAGTAGATTGACAATTTTAAATTGACGATTTACGATTGTTTTACACTTGATAATATTCTTATTATTAGTCTCTTAATCCTTAAATCGTTTTTTTTTGCATAATATTATTCAAAACT
>JAOZQN010000453.1 GCA_029932195.1 Bacteroidales bacterium
TTGTATTTCTAACAATTTTATTAACACCGATTTAGAAAGTCAGAAACTTCAGTAACTTTAATTATACTAATTACTGTTATTAAAATAACAGGAAATTTTATTAAGCATATCAATGGTTTTATTGTGAAAATCACATCAGGCGACTTGCGAGAAGATAATTCCTATAAGAAAGATAATGAAATAGGAAATCTTTATAAATCTATTGGAAAAATGAATAAAGCCTTTACAAAAATGATAACAGGTATAGACAATACAGCCACAATGGTTTTGGAGGCAAGTAAAAAATTAAATATTACTTCTCAGATGATATCCGAACGAGCTAGTGAACAAGCAGCAACAACAGAAGAGGTAGCAAGTGCAATGGAACAAATGTTTACTATAATAAATTCTAATACCGAAAATGCTGAAATAACAGGACAGGTATCTACAAAATCGGCGAGTGGAATGGAAGAGAGTAACGAAATTTTAGTAAAAACCATAAAATCTGTATCAGAAATAAGCGAAAAAATTATAATTATTTCAGAAATTGCAGATAAAACAGATATTCTTTCAATAAATGCAGCAATAGAAGCAGCAAGAGCAGGACAAGAAGGACGAGGATTTGGGGTTGTTGCACAGGAAATAAGAAAACTTGCAGACAAAACAAAACTTGCCTCAAACGAAATAAATATGTTGTCTGAAAATGGAAAAAAAATATCAAAAATAGCAGGTGAAAAATTAGCAAAAGTAATTCCAGAGTTATTAAAAAGCACACAACTTGTAAAAGATATTGTTATGGCAAGCAGAGAGCAAAAAAGTGGAGTAGAGTCAATAAATGTATCAGTTCAACAACTTACAGAAATTACAACAGAAAATTTAATTTCGGCAGAAGAAATGTCTGACTCCTCGGAAGAACTTCTATTACAAGCAGAACAATTAAAAAAACTAATTTCTGTTTTTAAAATAGATAACTTATAAAGTAAAAACCACTAAAAACATAATAAGATGAAGACAAAAACAATAATTTTGCTATTAATATTTTTGATAGGAGGTAACATTCTTTTTGCCCAAGAAAATATAAAAATAGCTAAAAAAGACTTCAAAACAGAAAAAAGTGGGGTTGCAAAAGCAATGAAAGATATAAAATATGGAGACCATTTTTTTGATGAAAATACAGAGGGTAGTTATCTAAAATCTCTAAATTATTATTTAGATGCAAATAAGTATAACTCTGAAAATGCAGCACTTAACTATAAAATAGGTGTTTGTTATATAGAGTCTGTTCAGAAAAAAGAATCTTTAAAATATTTTCAAAAAGCATACGAAATAAATGAAGAGATTGCTGCTGATTTAAAATATTATCTTGCAAGAGCTTTGCATTATAATTATAAATTTGATGAAGCAATAGAATTATATCAAGAATATAAAAGTGAAAATTCAGATAAAAGTAAAATTATTGATAAAAAAATAGTTGAATGTGAAAATGGAATTGAACTTGTAAAAAAGAAAGTTCCAGTTTTGATAACAAATGTATCAATAATTAATTCCAAACATAAAGATTACAGTCCACTAATTACTGCCGATGGTGAAAAGTTGATTTTTACTTCTCGCAGAGAAAATACCACAGGTGCTCAACTTGATCCTTATGATAATCAATATTATGAAGATATTTATGTCGCAAAAAGTAAAGACCATAAGTGGAAATCACCAAAGAATATAGGCTCACCCTTAAATTCTGATAATCACGATGCTACGGTTGGCTTGTCTAACGATGGACAAAAATTAATAACTTATAGTAGAGGAGACTTATATGTCAGTAATTTACGAGGTAGAAATTGGTCAAAACCAAAAGCATTGCCCAAAACAATCAACACCAAAGAAATAGAATCATCTGCTTGTTTTTCTTATGATGGCAACACAATTTATTTTGTGAGAGGACGAACAGCTTCGGAAGAAAGTAATGGCGAAATATATTACAGCCAAAAAGACGAAAACGATAAGTGGGGAGAGGCAAAAATATTAGACAATACAATTAATTCACCGTATGACGAAGACGGAGTTTTTATGCACCCCGATGGTAAAACAATGTATTTCAGCTCAAAAGGACATAATTCTATTGGAGGATACGATGTTTTTAAAAGTGAGCAAAAAGAAGACGGTAGTTGGTCTGTGCCAGAAAACATGGGCTATCCAATAAATACCCCCGACGATGATATTTATTTTGTGCTTGCAGCAAATAAAAAAGTAGGTTATTACTCAGCTGTAAAGGACGATACGAAAGGATATAATGATATTTATCAAGTTGTATTTTTGAATGGAACAGATAATGTAATTCTCAATAGTGAAGACAATCTAATTGCCAGTATAGCAAGTCCTTCCAGCGAAACAAGCATTGATAAAAGCACAAGACTTACTCTCGTAAAAGGAGTAATATTAGACAATGTAACTGGTGAACCAATTGAAGCAATAATAGAAATAATTGATAATGAGACAAATGAAGTCGTTTATCGCACAACATCAAATAGTGCTACGGGAGAATATCTTGTAAGCTTGCCTCCTGGAAAAAACTATGGAATGGCAATTAAAAAAGATGGCTATCTATTTCATTCAGAGAATTTTGACTTGGTTGATGATGAAGGTGGCTACAAAAAAGTAGAACAAAATATACAAATGGTAAATATTGCTAAAAATTCAGAAATAACTCTTAAAAATCTATTTTTTGATATAGGAAAATCTGAAATAAAAGATGAGTCAAAATCTGAATTAGATAGAGTTATTGAATTTTTAACAGACTACCCAAAAATAAAAGTTGAAATATCTGGACATACAGATAGTCAGGGAGATAAAAATGACAATTTGGTTCTTTCGCAAAACAGAGCAAAATCGGTAGTTGATTATTTAACAAAAAGAGGAATAAAAAGCGAACGATTAGTCCCTATTGGATACGGAGCAAAAAAACCCGTAGCAGACAACATTTCACGAGAAGGCAGAGCAAAAAATAGACGAGTAGATTTTAAAATTCTTGAAAATTAGATAGGGATATTAGTTTATTGATTTAGACTCTTATAAAAAAAAAAGATAATAATAATAATCAATTTAACAAAACAAAAAATGGAAACAATAACCCAACAAAAACAATCTATAATAAACCATTTAAGTCTTGTTCCCGAAAAAAAACTTAATGAAATAGATATGTTTATCCAATTTATTATATATCAAACACATCAAAACAGTAAACAAATTATTAAACAATCTGATAAAAAAGAATCGGGAAATAATTTTTTTGATATTTGTGGAATGTGGGAAGATAAAGATATTGATATTAATGACTTAAGAAAAAAAGCATGGAGGGAACAAAAATGGTAATTTGCGACACAAACATTGTAATAGAATTAATAAAAAACAATAAAGAAATAAAGTCTAAAATTAAAAAAATTGGCACAGATAATCTTGCAATTTCTGCAATAACTGTTGGTGAGTTATATTATGGAGCATTCAATAAAACAGAAATGTTACGAATTGAAAAACATTTAAAACATTATCAAATTATTCCATTAACACCACAGGTTACTAAAATTTTCATAGAACTTATGCACTCTTTTAGTCTTAGTCATAAGCCATTTATTGGCGACATTTTGATTGCTGCAACTACAATAGCAAATAAAATGGAATTATATACACTTAATGTAAAGGATTTTAATTACATATCAAAAATAAAATTAATAAAATAAGCAATATAATATCTCGGTTTATTCGGAGTGCGACTTTAAGTCGCACCCCGAATAAATAACCGATAAACCAAAAGAACCATGAAAAAACACATCTTTTTTATAATAATAATCTTTGTAGCAGGCAATTTATTTGCCCAGCAACGTGGTTTTAAGCCTGTAAAAGTAGAAGGCACAGGAACAACAACGCTTTACGCACAAAGCCATGCACTTATTATTGGCAACATTAATTATACCAAAGGGTGGAACAATTTGCCTGGAGTAAAAACCGATGTTTCGGAAATAAAAACAGCACTTGAACAAAACGGATTTCATGTTGTGCTGAAACAAGACCTTACAAAAGAACAAATGGACAAGGCATTTTCCGAATTTATAAAAAATTATGGAGCAGACGAAAATAATCGTTTACTATTTTATTATGCTGGGCATGGATTTACCGTAGCATCAAAATATGGAGGCGAAGTAGGATATATTGTGCCAATAGACGCACCAAACCCGAATAAAGATAAAGCGGGTTTTCAGGCAAAAGCAATGGAAATGTCGCAAATAGAAACTTATGCCGAAAGAATAGATAGCAAACACGCACTTTTTATGTTTGATGCCTGTTTTGCTGGCTCACTTTTTGCTTTGCGAGATGCAGTGCCGGCAGTTATTAATTATAAAACCAGAGAGCCTGTGCGACAATTTATTACAAGCGGTTCGGCAGACGAAACCGTGCCAGATAAAAGTATTTTTAGACAACAATTTGTTATTGCTCTAACAACCAACGATGCCGATTCTAACAACGACGGATACCTGACAGGAACAGAACTCGGAACATTTTTACAAAACAAAGTTATTAATTATTCCTACGAAAACCAACACCCACAATACGGTAAAATCCGTAACCAATATCTTGACAAAGGCGATTTTGTGTTTGTGATAAAAAAAACAGAACAAACCCAAAATAATAATACAGTTGTTGTAGATACCGAAATTGAAGAAGAAGACATTGCACCGCTTGTTACTTATGGTAAACTGCAAATAACTAATTACTTACAAGGTAGTTTATATATTGATGGAAAATACAAACAAAAAGCAAATATAAATAAGCGAATAACAATTACCGACATAACAACTGGCACACACACTATAAAAATAACAACAGATAACGAAACTTGGCAAAAGCAAGTTACAATTACCCAAAACCAAACTGCAACTTTAACAGCAAAAAGCACTTATGTGCCACCACAAGAAGAAAACAACAACGATCTACCAAACCAATTTACAGATAGCCGAGACGGCAAAACCTACAAAATAGTAGAAATAGGAAACCAAGTTTGGATGG
>JAOZQN010000454.1 GCA_029932195.1 Bacteroidales bacterium
CAAGATAACACACTGTATGATTGCTTATTACCTATTTCCGTCCAGAGACTAAGTAATTGAATTTAATCATTAAAACATATTTTATTTCATCTAAACAGGTGAAACAAAATGGATACAAATACTTAAAAATAAAAGGATTACAAAAAGACCTTCGGATTTAAGGTTTTAGAGTAAGATACGTTCTTCTTCATTTATCAAGTTTTCCATTAGCAAATTCTCTTTTCTATTAATTATTCTGCTAAAAATCAACGTCATTATTCCAGAAATCAATAATAGTATTGTAAAAATTATAAATGTAATTCTTGAACCTGATTTTTCGTATAAAATTACTCCAAGAAAAATAAGTTGATGAGAAACAATTGTATATGAAACACCCTGAAAAAGTCCTTTAAACTTCAATGGAGAGCTTCTGTAAACCATATAATTAATTGTTGGATTTATTAACGTTTCTGAGATTATTAATAATGAAAAAACTACAATAATTGGTGTTTGGCTTATTTTTATTATATTTTCTACATTAATAAATGAAGCGAATATATATGCAAATATGCCGA
The DNA here is from genome assembly GCA_029932195.1 of Bacteroidales bacterium. Classification (GTDB taxonomy): domain Bacteria; phylum Bacteroidota; class Bacteroidia; order Bacteroidales; family JAOZQN01; genus JAOZQN01. The sequence continues at coordinate 555 of JAOZQN010000454.1, forward strand.
ATATTATCCCAAGAAATATAATTTTAAATAGTTTATTCCAATTAAATTTTCTAATAGATATTATAATAATTGCAAATAATATAAGAAAAACTATTGATAAATGTTTTTCAAGATTAAGAAGATTTTTATTCAATTCAATCCCATTATCCGCAAAATCTACTACATAATATGTAAAAGTTAAACTTCTCTGTCCTAAAATAGATGCGACAAAAATTCCAACAACTATTATTAACGAAAATATTAACCAATTTAGATTTCTATATTTTTTTTCGGTTTTAAATTTCTCCTTTTGTTCAATTAATAAATCTAACTTTTTATATGTTTTTGCAAAAATTAGATATGACAAATAAGATATTAAAGCAAATATAAATGCCAGAATAAAGATTGCATTGTAATCATAACTTTCTTTTATAAATGTTGCTATCATTGGAGCGAATAATGCTCCAATATTAATAACAATCGACAGTAAAATAAAACCTGATAAACCATAAATCTGAGTATTTTTTTCGTTAAAAATTCCACCTACAAATACATTTATATTTGTGTTATTTAATCCTAAACTTATTCCAAGTAATATAAATCCAACTAAAAGAAAAATATAAGAATTTGGAATAAATATTAAAACAAAATACATTATGGTCATTATTAGCATTCCAATATTGACAATTTTTATTCTGTTTGTCAAGTCTCCTAAAAGACCTGAAAAAAAAGAAGTAAAACCAATACTGGCAAAAAACAGACTGTAAAAAATACTCGAATTTTCCGCATCTAAATTTATTTTTTCAGTAAGAAACTGAATTAAAACTGTCAGGATTAAATAAAAAGCAAATCTTTCAAAAGTTTTTGAAAGTAGTAAAATGGAAAGTCCAGATATTTGTTCCTTTTTCAAATTCATTTTATTTATTGATATTTTCGTTTAATAAACGACAACACCCAATTCATTGTGAGCGTGCGGGTTGCAAAGTTAGTCGTTTTTTTTGACAATTCCAATTTTAAACTAATCTTTATTGTATAGATTATTTTAACATCACAAGATACTAAACCACAACCATTTTGTTTACTAAAGTTTAATTCTCATCTGCAATTTCACCTCCGATTTATTATTTCCAATTATTTCATTAAGACTTCCTTCTCCAAGAACATCTTTGTCTGCATACGAAAATTGTGAATACCTTGCCCAAACAGATATACTTTTGTTAATATCGTATTTTAGAGTAAGATACGTCCTTGTTCCTTTGTAGAAATATCCAGGAATAGAAAAAGCATAAAGAATATCGCTTTCGTAGGCATAAAATCTTGCATTGTAAGGTGCATCAAACATTGCGTATCGGAAATTTAAAGTTAAAGGCAAATTTTGTGGCTTATATCTAAAATCCTGATAAATCATATATCCTTTTTCTGTGATTTCACCTTTTTTATAGCGAGAAATTTCCATGCGATTAGCCAAAGTTATTGTGCGAGACACACTAAATTTTACATGATAACGAAACGACAGTTTATCAAGCTCTTGCGGATAAATTATTGCAATATCGGACGACGAAATATTTTCGGGTTTAATCTCTCTTTTTATCTTCCAATACATGCTCAAATAACGACTTGCACTATAATCTGCCTGCACAAGATAATCAAAACCATTAGTTGGAGAATTGGAACGAAATTTTAGCCATGGAAAAGAATAAGCATCAAAATAAGCTGCTATTTTCCAGTGTTTTATAGGGTAAATTTCAGTCCCAAAATATACACCTTGTTCGTTTATTGGTTTAGAACCTTCTGCAAAAGAACCTCCATAATAAGCGTGATAGTTTTTTTGATAATATCGCTGAATTACAGACAGATGCATCTGTGGAGCAAGAGGAAATAAAGCTCCATTCATTACTGCAATTCCTAAATCATTATTGGTAGCAGCTTCACCAAAAATATTTATATTTTTATATATGTAATTATAATTTAAGCCAACATTAAAACCTGTATTTCCCTGAAAATCAAATTGAGAATACGGTTTTACATTTTTATTCAAATCTGCTGAAAAGAAGTAATTTACAAAAGTTAATCCCATTTTAAAATGATCACCTTTGTAGGTAACATTTCCACCATAAAGCATTTCATTAATTGCGTGTTTATCAGCAACTTCATTTGGAGTGCTATGCAAACCTGTTATTTGTAAAGATGAAACCTCTCTAACATCTGCATCTTCAATAGTATCTAATGATGAGATATTTGCATCAATTTTTTTATACGAATAAAAACCTGCAATATCAAATTTTCCGAGACTTACAATTGTTGCCGCTCCCCTCATAAATTGATTTTCGTTTGTAGAGCCATATTTTTTTATGCCTTGCGGTTTTTTCTTCACATTCATTGTCATTGATGATTTTCCAAAACCCATTCCTGTCCACAAAACCAATCCTTGCCCAAATTGAAGCTGATAATCTCCCACAATTGTGCGTTTAAATTTACCCATATCATTCAGTTGGATATGTCCAGAATAATAATCAAATCCCTGTTTTTGAGTGCCTTGAAAAAATTGTTCTCCAGGGTCTTTTTCCATCGTAACTCCCCAATGAACTCTATCTTTGTAGTGATATTTATATTTTACATAATATTTCATTCTATTTCCCAAATACCTATTTTTATCTGGATTTTCGGCAATTACAGAATCTGAAATATTGTAGCCTTTTTGCTCTTGCACTATAAATTGATTTCGTAAAAATACCTGATGACTACCATATTTCGCCATTCTTTTGATATTTAATTTCTGAAATTCTTCAACCTCATTTACGCTCACAAACGGCAAAAGTCTAAAAATATCAGCATCTTCAAATCCAGGAATTAATTGAAGTTCGTAAATTGTGAGAATTTGCCCATATTTTTCTTTGTATTCTAAGATAGAATTTATTTGCAAATCATTCATAAAATGTAACCTTTCAAAATCTTCTCGTGTAGCTTCATTGAGGTTTAGTGGATTGTTCTGAAAAAAAGTAAGATCTTCATACAGAGTTGTATAATCTAACTCCTCGTCAGAATTTGCTGCTATTTCTTCAATCAAATCTTCTATTGTTTCGTTGCCTCGCTCTTGCGAATATAAAGTTAAAGCACTCAATAGAAATATAATCGTTAGGATAGAAAATTTTATTTTTTGCATTTTTATAGAAGTTTTTTAGACCAAGTTAATTTTAGTAGGCTGTAAGGTCTTTTTTGAAATTTATCTTTTTAACAAAAGTAAAAAAAAAACTTAAATAATTAAATTTTCATATTTTTTTTTATCTTTGTTAAAAATAAAAACTTAATTTTTTTGATAAAAAATACAAATCTCCAATGCAAACACCATTATTAATAGAAGCCACTAAAATAACTCCTGAAATAAATTTTGATAATAATACTGGTATTTTCAAAATTATAGGACGTTCTCTCCCCGAAGATGTAATAAAATTTTACAATCCAATTAAAGAATGGATAAATATTTATGTTAAAAATCCAGTAGAAAAAACAGAGCTAATTTTTGATTTGAATTATTTTAATTCTTCCACAGCACGTATTCTTGTTAAAATTATTGTAAAATTTGAAAATATTAGCAAAATAGGAAAAGAAGTAAAAGTTGTTTGGCGATATAAAAAAAGAGACGAAGTGATGGAAGAGCGTGGAGACGAAATTAAAAATGTTGTCTTCCTTCCTTTTGAATTAGAAGAATATTAGTCGTCAGACTTAGAAGTGAGGAAACAAAAATAGCTAGATAATAAATATCTAGCTATTTTATTTTATTCTCTAATGATTTTTAATAGTCTTGTTTAATAAAATCTACACAGTTGAAAATTAGTGCACTATCATCTGGAAAATATTCTACATTATAAGCACCTCCCATTTGATAAGAACCGTCAGATGCACCCATTGTTATTTCAAAAGTTATTGTTCCAGTTAGTGCACCTGGCGTAAACGTCCAATTAGCCTCCCACATACTACCTTCTCCTGTTGGTCCGCCACCTGCCATTGTTCCATCTTCTCTAAAAAAGATATAAATTCCGTCGCTATTCTCAAAAGTTGCTGGAACTCCTTCTGAAACTACATAATATAAAAAATCTTCTTTACTTTCTATTGCAAAACCACAACTCTCCTGGGTTGTAAGCTCATTTAATTCTATTTCGGTGTTTGTAGTTTCCTTTTCATTCACTACTTCACTGTTGTTTGTTGTTTCATCTTCATCGTGATTAGTGTCAGAGCTTCCGCCACATGCGAAAAGGAACATAGCTAATATACTAATAAAGATAAGAGTTAATTTAGTTTTTTTCATGGTGTCTTTTTTTATGCTGAATTGCTGTTATAATTGTGATTTTTAAAATGATTTTTTTTGCTCGTAAAACTCTTGCATAGCCCGTGTTATGGAATAATTTTATGAGAGAAAACAGGCGAAAAAGAAACTATTTATATTCATAATTAGTGTCTGGACGGAAATAGATAACAATTTATATATCAAATAAATACAA
>JAOZQN010000455.1 GCA_029932195.1 Bacteroidales bacterium
ACAGAAAACAGTTTTATTATGAATGTTATGAATAAAAATATATATTTTGAGCATACCGCAAGCACAAATGTTACAGAAACACAAATAGAACTATTAAAAAATTGGATTCTAAAAGGAGCTTTAGATTATGAATAAATACATTACAATATTTTTTATTTTTTATTTTTTTATGTTATTATTATTTAATTCTTGCACAAAAAAACATATAGAATACCCAGAACTTGAAACAGAAAATATATCCTTCTCTGCTAACATTCAACCAATTTTTGATAACAATTGTATAACATGCCATAATAAAAACTCCGATGTACTTGACCTAAAAGAAGGTTTTTCTTATTTAGAATTATTAAATAAAAATTTTCTTAATGTTGTGCAACCAAAAGAAAGCAAACTTATTATAAAAATTAACGAACAGCACCCACAGCTAGGTATTCCAAACTCTTATGAAAAAGAAATAATAGAAAAATGGATGGAAAAAGGAGCTGTAAACAATTAAAAATAAAAAAATGCAGAATAAAAAATTAAAAAGTAGAAGACAACTTATAAATTTCGTCTTTGTATTACTATATTTTATAGTCTTTATTTTATTTTTTACATCTACTGTTTTTTCGCAAAACAATTTACCAGTTAAAAATCTTTTTTTTGGAAACTATCTTGCTGATGCTCCAAGTTCAAATACATTAAAAAAGAACGATTTTAACATAAATATTATACATCGTTTTGGTAAAACAAAAAATATGAATAAAGATTTATTTGGAATATATGCTCCTTCAAATATTATGTTGGGAGTAGATTATGGACTTACCAATAAAATTACTCTACACACTGCAAGCGAAAAAAACTTACGAACACAAGAATTTGCCATAAAACTTAAAACACTGTCTCAATCCATTGGTAATAATAGACTTATAAACATTACCTACCTCTCCAAAATTTCTTACAACGCTCAAAATAAATCTTATTTTGGTCTAAATTATAAATTATCAGATAGATTATTCTATACAAATTCCTTAATTATTTCAAAACAAATTAAATATAAATTCTTCGTTTCAAGCAGCTTTAATTATTTTCATTTTAATAAAATAAATAAAACTTTTGGAAATACTAAGGCAATGATAAACTTAACCACAGCATATAAATTTTGGTTACAAAAATCTATTTTCCTCAGCTACGACTACCCAATTAGTTTTAAGAACAACACATTTATATCATCACCAAACATTTGTTTTGGAGTTGATATTCCAGCAAAAGTTCATCAATACCAAGTTTTTATTACAAATCAGGAATATATAAATACGGCAAATGCTGTAAGTTTTAATAGCAATAAAATAGCATTAAAAAATATGAGAGTAGCTTTTAATATAATAATAAAACTTTAACTAATTACTTAAATAAGAATGAAATTAAAGAACACAATAATATTCCTAATAATAGGAGTAACTCTTATTTTTTTAGGGAAAATAGACAACATAAAAATATTAAACACAGATATTACTTGTAATGATACAGTCAACTATGAATTAGACTCTGTATTAGACAAAAAAGGACAAACAATTTTTTATTACTGTAACATAAAAATGTTTCCCTGCATAAACGATAAATGTGAAATAATGGATATAAAAATGTATTGGGATATTTTTGGAAACTATTATAAAATAGAATTACCTGAAAATAAAAACCTCTCAAAACTAAATCATAAGAAATTCTCGGATAAGGAGTATTTTAAACTACATAATATTTTATTAGACACAACTTCAGATTTCCATTTTTTAAAATTAGAAGACCTTACCGAAAAACAAGCAGAGAACTCTTTTTATGAAACAGATGCAATTTCTGGAGCAACAATAAAACACCGTGATTTCGAATGCATTAATGGAGCAGTAAAAACAACATACCAACTTTGGCATATTGCAAATGGAAATATTAGTAAAAAAATTATAAGAAAAAAAGCAATAATGCGATACAAAAGAAATACTAATGATATATTAGAATTTAATATATTTTTAAAAGATTTAGAAAGTAATATTTCAGAAAATAAATTAAGAATAAAAAAACTAACAAAAGAAGTATCTTTTAGTCAAGAAGAAAAAGCTCTTCTATTTTATAATTTTTTAATAAGAAATAATATTAAAGGTGAACGAAAATATAAAAAAAACTACAAAAAAAAATATCTGAACAATATCAAATAGACTCGTAAGGCTGAACAACGATGACTAACAACAACTTCTGATTGCAAGCATGAATGCTTACCACATAGTCATTTATGCGTAAAGCGTCCAAGTTCTACACTAATTTAATTACCTAATTTTACGTAGATAACCATTTGAGTGTGTAACATATCGGGGGGAGTGTTACAAGTTGCAGGTTGCAAGTTTCGCAAAGCGAAAGAATAACAGTTGTTTTTTTTGCAACAAACATAAAAATAAATTATAACAAATTATAATTTATTGTCGCATTGCGAAACCTGTAACCTGTAACTTGCAACCAAACTCCCCCGATATGTTACACACTCTAACCATTTAATCTTTACTAAATAAATTAAAAAAACTTTAATACCAAAAAAAATGAAAAAGACTGTAACAATTTTATTATTATCAATAGTATTTAGCCTTTTAACGCAGGCACAAAACAACACCGATGCCAATATTTTTGGAGATGTGCAATGTGAAGGAGAACATGTTCCTTTTGTAAATATATCTATAAAAGGAACTTTTTTAGGAACTACAACAGATGCTACGGGACATTATTCGCTCGTAAATTTGCCAGAAGGAAAACATACAATTATTGCATCGGCAGTAGGGTATAAACCTGCCGAACAAACAATTACAATAATAAAAAACAACGTTCAAGAAGTAAATTTTAGAATAACAGAAGACTTTATTGGGCTGGAAGAAGTTGTGGTATCATCAGATAGAAATATTACAAAAAGAAGAGAGGCAACCGTGATAACCAACACTATAAACCCAAGAATTTTTGAGCTAACTCAATCAGTAAGTTTGGTAGAGGGCTTAGATTTTTCGCCTGGATTACGAACTGAATGTAATTGCCAAAATTGTGGTTTTTCGCAAGTAAGAATGAACGGAATGGAAGGTCCTTATTCACAAATATTAATTAATAGTCGTCCTATTTTTAGTGGATTAGCTGGTGTTTACGGACTGGAACTTTTTCCTGTAAATATGGTTGAGCGTGTAGAAATTGTTAGAGGTGGAGGCTCTGCACTTTTTGGAGGAAATGCAATTGCTGGAACTATAAATATTATTACCAAAGAACCAAAACATAATGGCTTCTCGGTTGGTAGCGGTATGAGTTTTGCTGGAATAGGACACAAAGATATAGACCAACCTTCAATAGATAGAACACTTAATTTAAATGGCTCTATTATTTCTGATGATAAAAAGTCGGGCTTATCTATTTATGGGATGATAAGAGATAGAGATGCCTATGATGAAAACAATGATGGTTTTTCGGAAGAAGTTTTGATGAAAACACAAACACTTGGTTTTAGCACTTTTTATAAACCTACAAGTCAGTCAAAAATAACTTTTGATTTATTTAATATTGACGAGTTTAGACGAGGAGGAAATAAATTGGATATGCTTCCACACGAAACCGATATTACAGAACAACTAACACATAATATACTTGGAGCAAATGTAGCTTTTGATTATTTTACAAAAAAATATAATTCAATATCAATTTATACTTCTGCTCAAAAAGTGGACAGAGAAAGTTATTACGGCTCAATGCAAGACCCTAATGGATACGGAACTACGAATGATTTTACCAATGTTTCAGGTTTACATTATACACATAATTTATTTTTAAATTCTAAAATAATATTTGGTTTAGACCATAAATATAGTGCCTTAGAAGATATAAAACTTGGAGCAAATGGAAATCCAAATACAACTATTTCTAATCAACAAGTAAATGTTTTTGGTTCATTTTTTCAGTATGAGATGAAAATAAAACGCTTTAAATTAGGACTTGGAACTCGTGTGGATAATTATAATATTAGAGATTTAGAAGAAGACCATGAAGCAATTACAGGAATTGTGCCAGCACCACGTGCAAATATTCTTTATGATATTACTGATGCCTTTCAATTCCGTGCAGGATATGCCAGAGGTTACAGAGCTCCGCAGTTATACGATGAAGATTTACACATAGAAACTTCGGGAGCAAGACGAATAACTCATGAAAATTCACCAAATCTAAAACAAGAGAACTCAAATAGTTATAATACATCTATAAAATATACCAATATTTTAGGAACAAATAATCCTGTTCAAATAGAGCTTGTTCTGGAAGGATTTTACACAGAATTAGAAAATCCATTTACCAATGAATACACCCCAATTGATGATGCAGGAAACGTAGTATATACAAGAATAAATGCAATAGATGGAGCAATGGTTTATGGAACAAACTACGAAGCAAATATTGGTTTTCATAATTCCTTGGTTCTACAAGCCGGCTTTACTTACCAAAAAAGCCTTTTTGAAAAAGAACAACAATGGGGAGAAGAAGAAGGACATGTTTCAAAAGAATTTATGCGTTCGCCAAACGACTATGGTTACTTAACGGCAAGTTTTGAACCTGTTAAGAACTTTCAAACATCACTTACAGGAACTTATACAGGTAAAATGCTTGTTCCTCATTTTGGATTAAACCCAAACACTACCGACCCAAATGAAATTCTTGCACTACAAAACGGAGATGTTATTGCTGGCGAAAAATTAGAAACTTCTGATAGATTTCTTAATGTTGGATTTCAAATTTCTAAAAAGTTTAAAATTGGAACTAATTATAAAATGCAATTAAATATTGGAGGACAAAATTTACTAAACCAAACTCAACACGACCACGATAGCGGAGTTTATCGTGATGCTGGCTATATTTATGGTCCTCACAAAGCACGTATGCTAACTTTTGGACTTAAAATTGGAAATAATTTTTAAAATTTCAAGAATCAGACTTCGTTAAATTTGACAAAATGGCAGACGTGTAGCTTAATGATAATGAGCGT
>JAOZQN010000933.1 GCA_029932195.1 Bacteroidales bacterium
TAACATACAAATTTATTTTTCATCGTTAATAACAAAAAATGCCAATTTAGGATGTTACCTCCTCCAGATATGTATGATAAAATTGAATTTATAGAAATGAATAATTTTAAAGTAGATTTTAATACAATGACCTTCTCTTCTGATAATGGAAATGGTACATTGACAACAGAAGATGAATTAACAATTATTTTTGATGATAAGAAAGATTTTATGGACGAAAAACTTGTTCTGATATTGGAAGATATATAAAATAAGAACATTAAATAGATGTGAAAAATACGGCTAATTAGTGTGCATCTATAAAGTAAGTAATTGTTAAATTGTTTTATTGCTAAATTGTTACTTTACAGATATAAAAATTTGGCATTTATGAAAAATGCCAAATTTTTATTTGTTTTTTATATTTCACAAAAAAATACGACTTTGTGGACGCACACTAATTATACTAAAAAAGGTTTATTTGTTTCAATATCTTCGCCAATTGTAAAATAAATTTGTTTTTAATAAAAAAAAGGTTATATATTTAGTTACCAACTAAATAACAAAATAACATAACCTTTTAAAAAATGATAACAATAATAGAAATTTTAACAATTGTCTCATTAGAATTATCAGGGACAAATCTACGAATTTTAAATGAAATATGCAAAGGTATTTTTCGCTTAAATGGAAAAGTAACAGGACTTAATATTTCCAGATATACAGATAAAGGCGGTAGTTATCGTAATATTCAACGTTTTTTTGAGTCAAAAATCAATTGGAAAAATTTGAGATTAAAATTATTTGAAGTTTTTTTCTTTTCAGAAGAAGATACCTATACTCTTGTTGCCGATGAGTGTGTAGAAGGCAAGTCAGGAAAATCAACCTTTGGAATAGACCGTTTTTTTAGTTCTATTTCAGGCAAAGTAATTCCGAGTATTTCTTTTTTGCATTTTGCTTTCTTAAGTGAAAAGAACCATGACAGTTATAGTGTTTCAGCCGAGCAAATAGTAAAAGAAAAGAAAAAAAAGACGAAAAAAGTATTAAAGAAAAAGACTAGCAAAAAAAAGAAAAAGTCAAAAGGTCGTCCCAAAGGTAGTAAAAATAAAGACAAAAATATAATAAAATGGACGTATTTGCTTGGTCTCGCCGATAAAATGCTTTTAGATTTAAAAGGTTCTCACGATTTTCTTTTAAAAAAAATGAGGTTACAATATTTTGTCGGAGATGGAGCTTATGGAAACACCAATTGGGTAAGGTGTTAATAATTTGATATTTCATCAAAAAAAGTTCCCCCAGTTTTT